>JBBSBD010000111.1:0-18381 GCA_038251675.1 Chitinophagales bacterium
AACCGGATAATTTACGGGCCAGCTATGATCTGCCGTCCATTGGTGCAGATCACTGCCACATACGCCCACATTTGAAACTTCGAGGAGCACATCGTCTTCACCGATCTGTGGCATGTCAATTTCCCTGATTTCTACAGAGCCTGTTTCAGGAGCATAATTTACTACGGCAGCTGATTTCATTATTTAAATATCTTTTATTAATTTTTATACGAATGGATTTTCTCGCAGATAAGACGGAGTGAACTTTCCAGGTCACCAACTGCGGTTTTAAAGCTATCCCCATCAATAGTCAATGGTGCACCAAGCACTACTAACGGTGCACCATATTCGGGGCACTGAATAGCCTGTTCCAAAGTAAGACCGCCGACAGCCTGTACGGGAATTTTCACCGCCTGTACTACTTCCCGGAGTTGGTCAAGCGGACTGGGCATTCGCAAGCCATTTGCCGCTATGCCGCGGCGCTCATCATAACCAATGTGGTGAATCACAAAATCACAACCGAGGTCTTCGAGCCATTTGGCCGCGGCAACCATATCTTCACATCCAAGATTATCACCCATTACTTTTACCCCAAAATCTTTCCCGGCATTTACTACGCACTTTATAGTCTCTGCATGTGCCCTCGCCATAACTACCACGTGAGTAGCACCGGCTTTTGCCATCATTTCGGCTTCGAGATAACCGCCATCCATTGTCTTTAAATCAGCAACAATAGGAATACCAGGAAAAGCCTCCCGCAGTTTCCTAACGCCATGCAGGCCTTCTGCTAAAATAAGCGGAGTCCCTGCTTCAAGCCAATCAACGCCGGCACGCATCGCCATTGCAGCGGTTTCCAGGGCTTCATCAATATTTGTAAGATCAAGAGAAATTTGAACAATAGGGTTCATTATTTATAACATTATATGTTGCGAGGAATAAAACAAAGGGTAGCTGCATTAATACAATAGCCAATCCAAATATATGGATTATGTTATAACATATACAGAGAACAGCTATGCGGAATTTTATGGTAATGGCTTAACCATAATGTCCTTAAAAAATACAACACTTTTTGGATCGTGGCCCTGCAAAGCAAAAGTTCCATGGTCAATAATTCTGCCGGAATGTCCCTGGGGTGGAACAAAATCATCGGGCTGTCTCCAATCGGTAACAACAATATCATTTATTTTGGTGATAACATGGTTACCCTCTACTTTAATGTATTCTGTAAACCACACGTTATCCTGCACATAGACTTCCTTGGTATCCTTAATATCATACAGGCCAGCTGTTCTTTTCCAGTCGGTGTGAGAATTATTCACCTGCACTTCAAACCCTTTGTCCGGAAAACCTTTCTCCTGGTATGCGGTGTGAAAATATATTCCTGAATTGGATCCTGGCTTAGTCATTACAAGCGCCTTAAATTCAAAATTTTTAAAGTCATGATTCATTACCGGGCCTTCATAATATAGGTGAGACCGCGGACCTCCTACCTTTATTGCGCCGTCTTCAACCGAAAAGGTACCTGGTGCCTCGCTCGCTTTCCAGCCATCGAGTGATTTGCCATCAAAAAGGCTGCTCCAACCAGCGCTGGTTTTTACTTTGTGGCTGCTGGAACAAGCCATGAACATTAAGGCCAGGGCGAAAAATAAATTGTACTTTTTCATAAAATTTCCTAATTAGATTTCTTCGTTAAATAATGTATTAAACACCTAAGCTCCAACCCTGGCGGTATTCACGTTTCACAAATTGATTTGCCTCATCAAAGTTTGTAATTTTCATGGCCTTTGCATCCCATATAAGCTTCTTTCTTCTCGGATAAACTGACCTGCCTTTTTCGTTTTTAGTTTCAAAATTCCAACTGCGAATGGCCAAATTACCAATCAGTACACTTTCTGCAAAGGGGCCTGCATAATCAAAAGAGGAACTTGTTTTTGCCTTGCCATAGCCAGCCATACAGGCATTCACCCATTGCAGGTAATGTCCTTCAGGAACACGCGCTATCGTTTGTTTAGGCATGGTAACTTCATTCATAAGTTTTGTAGGTAATAATCGGGGGTTTTCTCCATAGCAATCAAAAAGCAATTTTCCTTTTGTGCCAATAAACAAAATACCTCCATCACTATTTCCAAAGGGTTCACCTGGTAATAATTCATCAGGAATGGGAGGCAAGAGTCCTCCATCATGCCATGATAAATCGATGTCACCTTTCCCGTCTTTTCTTGGATATTTTAAACGTATTATGGAGGCAGCGGGATAACCATCAGGATATTTAGCCAGTTGCCCATCCGCAGTCCAACTGCTCGGGATACTGCATTCTATTTCTGTAGGAAAATCAATAGGTAAAATACGGAATGCAGGATCCATCATGTGGCAAGCCATATCTCCCAGCGCACCGGTACCAAAGGAATTCCATCCTCTCCAGTTCCATGGCATGTAAGCAGGGTTATAATCTACCTGGTGATTGGATGGTCCCAGCCAAAGATCCCAGTCTACTCCATCAGGTACCGGGAAATTCCCGGTGGGCGTAGGCAACCCTTGCGGCCATATCGGCCTATTGGTCCAGGCATGCACTGTGTGTACATCTCCAATCATTCCTGCATCATACATTTCCTGGCCCTGGCGAACGCCATCGCCCGATCCACCCTGGTTGCCCATTTGAGTGACTACTTTATAGCGTTTGGCACTTGCGGCCAATACCCGGCATTCATAAATATCGTGTGCCAGCGGCTTCTGTGTGTACACATGTTTGCCCGCCTGCATTGCTGCCATGGTGGCTACCGCATGCACATTATCTGGTGTGGAAATATTGCAGGCATCTATATTATTTTTTTCAGCTTCCAGCATCTTCCTGAAATCTTTATAATGGGTTGCTTTAGGATAAGCTGCCCTGGATTTTGCGCAGCGGCGATCATCCACATCGCATAAGGCGACGATGTTCACATTAGGGCTTTTTGAAAATTCTCGCAAATCTCCTTCACCTTTGCCCCCTGCCCCAATAGCCGCAATATTCAATTTGTCGCTGGGTGCTACAAAGCCTTTACCACCCAGTACGTGACGGGGTAAAATCATAAACCCTGCAGAAGCTATTCCGGTATTTTTTATAAAACTTCGCCTGGAATTATCAGTTCCATTTTTGGTATTCATCCTAATTTTTTTCATAATCGTAATTTATTATTAATGCTTTTGTAATAAAAATGATCAAGTATTTTAAGTATCCGTTAGGTTATATTGAGCCAATACATCGGCGGGAACCCCCTCCCATTTACCAGGTGCATTTCCCACATAGCCGATATCCTTTATTCCGATTTTGCTCGTATAGAATCCGGTTGCTGTAAGATCTCTCATACGGCTAAAGAAAACTGCTCCTTGGTGCATTTCAGGTTTGGCCTTTAAAGGATAGGCTATCTCTTTCACTATTTCCAGTTGTTGTTGTGACGTACACTTTCTGAAAGATTGTTCGTAACGATTTAAACATTGCAGGTCAAGCCACCGTAATCCGCCCCTCATGGGCACCTGGTGATCGGGAATATCCTTTACTATAAAGTCAATGAAATCTATAACCTTTGCATCCGAAGCGCTGCCCGATACATCATCTTTGGGAATGATAATATCAGCAAGTACTATGAGTGTGAGCCTTTCGTCTTCCGTAAAAAAGGCTGGTTCATTACCAAGCTTTTTTAAGCGTTCCTTCTCAAATTCCTGCAGCCCTTCCATGCTCGTGTCATCTGGATTTGCAGGAGATACGGGATTTGATTTTTTATCCTCTGTCTTACAAGCTTCCAGTAATATACCGGTGCTTACCGTTGTTATGCCTAATGCCTTTAAAGATTCCCGCCTGTTCATAACTAAATATTTTTTTGCTGTTTTTGATCAATAATATATTCCGCTGTTCTCATGGACAGAGCCAAAATAGTCCACGTAGGGTTCTTATCTCCCTGCTGAACGAAGGGAGCGCCGTCTGTAACAAATAAATTTTTACAATCGTGTGCCTGGCTCCACTTATTCAAAGCTGAAGTTTTTGGATCATCCCCCATTCGTGCGGTACCCACTTCGTGAATGATATCGCCCGGTGCATGAAGCCCGTAATTGTCTTCTTTGCCTTTAGGTTTGGAGGTAACAATCGCTCCCATCGCATGCATTATGGATTCGAACGTTTCCTGCATGTGCTTTGCCTGCTTAATTTCGGCATCGCTCCATTTATAGTTGAAGCGCAATACCGGGATGCCAAATTTGTCAACTACATCAGGATCAATTTCGCAATAATTATACTCACGGGCAATAGCCATTCCTCTGCCGGCCATGCCTACATTAGCTCCATAGAATCTGCGATAATCATCTTTCAGTGATGCTCCAAAGCCCCCGGCATCTTTCATCTTTCCATCGCGGCCGGGTACCATTCCATTTATACGAGGCACCCCTGACCCAAAGCCATAAGATGGCATTCCCATCCCTCCGCCATACTCAATATGATATCCTCGCGGAAAATCTAATTTTCTATTATCAAGCACCCATGGAGAAAGAATCTGGGCACTGCCTACGCCATCTTCATTGTATCTCTTTCGATCCATTAGCTGGGGCAGAAAGCCTGACATAGAAGAACCCGTAGAATCATGTAAATATTTACCAACGATACCGCTTGAATTTGCTAATCCATTTGGATGCGTTGTTGATTTTGAATTGAGTAAAATCCTTGCAGAGCTACAAGCACTTGCCGCCAAAATAACAATACCACCATTCACCTGGTATTCCATCATATCATCCTTGCTCACATACGAAACGCCTTTAGCCAATCCATCTTTCCCAACGATTACTTCACGCACCATAGCATTAGGAACCACTTTAAGATTACCTGTTTTAATGGCTGGTATTACCAGGCAGGACGATGAAGAAAAGTCTCCATATATTTTGCAGCTTCTGCTGCACTGTCCGCAAAAAAAGCATGCACTCCGATCTTTATTGCCGGGCAGTGCTTCTGTAAGTACAGAGCCACGGCCCGGAATCACCCGTACTCCAGCCTTTTTCGCTCCCTGCTTTATAAGTATTTCATTGAGTCGGGGCTTGGGAGGTGGAAGAAATATACCATCAGGATCATTTTCAATTCCCTCTATGCTTCCATATACACCTATTAAGCGATCCACTTTATCATAGAATGGCTTCACATCATCATAGCTAATCGGCCAGTCATCAGTTGCTCCATCAAAAGTCTTTCCTTTGAAATCATGTGGTCCCATGCGAAGAGAAATCCTGCCCCAGTGATTGGTGCGGCCGCCTAGCATGTGTGAGCGAAACCAGGTGAATTTTGTATCATCTTTTAATGTGTAGGGCTCGCCCTCTATTTGCCATCCTCCGTAGGCTGCATCAAAGTCTCCAAAGGCTCTCGTAGTGGAGGCTCCCCTTCTTGGTGATTGCCACGGAAATTGTAATTGTTTTGAATCCTTAGCGGGGTCAAAATACGGCCCTGCTTCGAGCATTAAGACTTTTACTCCGGCATTTGCAAGTACATATCCTGCCATGCCTCCACCGGCTCCGGAGCCAACAATAATAACATCATATTTCTCCGAAGATTTCTTGATTTGTAAATCGCCCATATAAAAAATAATTGACTTTTTTTAACAATCTTAAATTAAAATTTAACTGGGCGCATCCCGGAAAATACGCCCGTTAAAATTGCATATTTTGAAACCTCATTGATTACTGTATCACTGCAAGTTGTGCATACGTACTTCCAATTCTATACTCATAACCAACAGAAACATTAGGAACAATACTGGTTATTTTTATAATACCATAGAAAACGTCTGTCGGATTAGGACCATTTACAATTTTAAAAACGTAAACTCCTTCGCCAAAAGATGGAGACGCTGTTGCAGTAGGAGTTCCTGCCATATAGGTAGTCATAGCACTAGTTGGACTATTTGTAGCATAATCAGCAAGGGTTGAGGGGACAAAAGAAATACTTTTTCCACCAACAGCCCAGTTCACGCCACCATGCATCAGTAAAGTACCTGCATCAACTGCCAGGATTGCATTAGCATCTGTAGCCGACACTGCGCCATTTACCAGGAGGTTTAATCCATCGGTAGATCCAATAGACATGGTACCGGCTTTCTTAAGAAAGAAATAGGGATCATTATCCACAACAGTTATAGTAACATTATCGGTATTAGAACCAGACTGGGCTACGAAATTGTAGTACATAGTATCTTTACCTACAGCAAAATCATCACCGGAAAAGGGCACTTGTGATATGGCTGCAAATGAGCCTACACTTACCCACGGAGCATTGAAACCGTTCTTTCTTTGCACAACGACCATACCGGCGTAAGCGCCTGACTTAGGCTGAACGCTTACATTGAAGTAAGCTGTACCCGCACCACGTATTGCCTTAACTGATTTCGGAGCTCCGTTTACATCGTAAAACGGACCGGTAACTGCTGTGGCCGAAGTTAAAGTAACTACCAATGAGGCTGATTCTGTTTTTCCAGCCCAGCTAACGTATATGTTATCACCGGGATTAGCCATCTGCGCCTGGACCTTTGTATAAGTAACAGAAGCCGTTAAATCGCTTGCTACTGTGATGCTTTGCTGAGTGCCCGCTAAAGGAAGCAACTGTGAAGAAGTAGATCCGGCTGGAATTTGTTGTTTAAGCAATTCAACCGTCATCACATCGCCAGCTTTGGCGTTAGGAAGAGTTACATCCACCGTAAAATTATCATCCAGCGTAGAAATACCAGCCGAGGTGGCAGTTGAGATACCGGTAATAGTCGCTACACCATCAACTACATCCGGAACATCCCAATATGGTTGCTTAGAACAACTAACCATTAAGGCCAGTGCACCTATTAATATTAATGATTTCTTATTTTTCATTTTGTATGTATAAATTAATTAACAATTAGGTTCACTACCTTTTTACTGTCCAACTTGTTTAGGTAGAAAGTTGAAGTTTTGTAAACATTTTGCATTAACAGCAATTTCATTCTGTGAAATAGGACACAACAAATTCATATTGGAAAATGCAAAACTAAATATGACAGGTTGGTGGCCAAAGAAACTTTCTATTGCCGAAAATGAACCGACTCCATCTACGAGACACATTCTTGTACGACGCTGATCCCATAACATTTTATTTTCCAATATCAATTCATAAGCACGTTCGCTCATAATAGATTTTAAATTTATATCAGTTGCGAGATAATCTGGAAGAAGTGCTCTTTGTCTTACTTCATTAATCCCTTTAACCATATCATTATCTAAAACAGCAGTTCCCAATTGCTTTAACGACCAGTTTACTTCAGTCAACATAAGAAGAATATCGGCATACCGGTAAAAGGTGTAATTTAAATTAGCCCCACCACCGTTTTTAATCGCTGCGGAATCATAATATTTATATACATAAGGTTGAGCAAACTGATCTGCTGGTCCTTGGCTGGGATCGAACTTCTTAGCATAAGTGTCCGAATAAAAAAACATCTGCTGATCCTGCAAACGTTTGTCAGCGGGATTATATGAAGCAATGTATCCTAAGGTTGGAATATCGGTACCATACTCATCTCCCAATTGGGAGATATGACTTTGAACCGGAAGTAAACAATTCACGAAATTTGACATATCACTAACCCCTCCTAAATACTGAGCCTGAAATATGGCTTCTCCATTATTATTTATTTTAGAAGGAGTGTGAAGATCACGATAGGTCCCCAAAGTATATTGGCCATATAGCGCATTTAACTGTGTCTGTGCGTTCAGCAAAAATGATTTAGCACCTGGCGTATTCACAGGGTAGCCCGTTTGAGCGAATAGTCCATCGGTACACCAGTTCTTTGAAGGATCTGTTGCCACTTCCTGGTAAGGATAACCCGCACAGGTAAGGTAAACATCCGCCAGAATAGCCCTGGAAATAAACTTGGTTATCCTGCCGTTGGATGATTTGGCGTCAGGTAAAGTACTCGTATTAACTGCATACTCAAGATCCGGAATGATTACCTGATCATAAATGTCCTTAAGTGATACGCGTGGCTGCTGGGCATCAGCAACACTTTTAAGAACCGATGTATCCATTACAAGATCACCGTAATAACGTACCAGCATAAAATAATAAAAGGCACGAAGGGTTTTAACTTCTCCTAATGCAGCCGATTGCTGAGAGGCAGTCCAATCTGTGATACCACTTATTTTTGAAATCGCCAGGTTACAGTCTCTTACTCCCTGGTACTCATTATTCCAGAAATTATCGTAATCAGAAAGGGTACCCCCGGCAGTCTGGTTAGTTTGAAATTTAAAAAACTGCGGATGCGCATCAGTCGTGTAACATAGACCGGTAGGATATTCAACGGTACAAGGTAAAAAGTTACCATAATCTCCTGCACCGCCTGTGTAAAGCGCCAATGATCTATATGTTCCGGTTACTAAAGCTGCGCCTTCGGATGCTGACGAAAAACTATAGTCACTTGTAATTTGTCCTGTAGGGGTCTCCTTCAGAAATTTTTCGCAACTGCTAAGTACAAAGACAATCGCCGGGAACAACAGAGCGTATTTAAAGACCCTATTATATTTTTTGATATTATTTTGCATATCTTATTATTTTATGATTTTAGAAACTTACGTTAACTCCAAATGAAAATACCGCTGGAACAGGATACTGGTATTTATCAGTATTAGGAACCAGTGGAAATAGCTTATCTAAGGAACTTCCCTCAGGATCGTATCCTGCAGCTTTAGTTCTTAAAAAGAAGTTCTGAGCAGTCAGGTAAACCCTAAATTTTGAAAATCCAAATTTCTGAATGGTATTATCAGAAAATGTATATCCAATAGTTCCGTTAGCACCCCTGATGAATGAAGCATCGTACATTTCGTGTGTATCAGGATAAGATTGGTAGTAAGCCCCACCATTTCCCGGACGAAATTGAGCAACCTGTGTATTCTGATGATCGGGGCGCCATGCATCAAGGCTTGAATTTAAACCACCGGAAACTAACTGGCGGTCTTCGGCAGATTCATGAACAAAAGCTTTAGTTACACCTTGTACAATCTGGATATCAATTCCAATATCGAAACTTTTATAAGTAAAGCTGTTATTAAATCCAATTAACCAATGAGGAAATGCATTTCCCATAACAGCACCATCTGTAAGTAAATCAATCTTGCCATCATCATTTCTATCTAAAAACTTAAGATCACCTGGTTTCAAACCGTACCGCGCAGCTAAAGAGGTTTCCTCTGTACTATAAACACCTAAACGGGTAAGACCAAAAAATGAACCGATTGGCTGCCCAATAATCAATGCTGAAGTACCATTACCTGCACCAGTCTGAGCATAAATAGGTGCGCCGGTAGGACCAAGTTGAACTACTGTATTTATATTATGGGTAACTGTTATGTCAGTATTCCATGTGAAATTATTAGTAGCTACATTGCGGGTATTTAAAGTAACTTCAAACCCTTCATTCTTAACCTTACCATAGTTCTCTGTTACACTGCCTGATGTGGTTGAAAGCGGAAGCGGCACCTGAAGTAACATGTTACTTGTAAGCTTATGATAGTAATCCAAAGCTATATTGATGCGATTGTGCACTAAACCAAATTCCAAACCGGCATCATATTGTTCAGTTGTTTCCCATTTAAGATCATTGTTAGCAACTGAACTTGGGAAGAGGCCCGTATAAGAAGCCCCGCCCAATACAACATTGGTATTTGAAATATATGATTGCGTCACATAACTTCCTATTTCCTGGTTACCGGTACGCCCCCAACTTCCACGTACTTTAAGATTAGATACAGCGGTAACATTTTTCATGAAATTTTCCTGGGATACTCTCCAGGCCACCCCTGCGGATGGGAAGAAACCATATTTATTGTTGCTGCCAAATTTAGATGAACCATCTTCGCGGCCTGTTAATGTGAGTAAATACTTGTCTTTATAACTATAATTCACCCTGCCGAAATAAGAATTTAAAGCATTTGATCCATCGCCGCTACCAACACCAGGCCTTACAGCTGCCCCTGCACCAAGATTAGAATATCCGTAGAAATCAGATAGAAATATAGAATTACTTGCATTGACATTTTCATAACTAAACTGAGACCAGGAAAGGCCTAATACAGCGCTTATATTATGGTCTGTACCAATTTGCTTATTATAATTAAAGTAATTTTCATTCTGCCAATAAAAGGTATTACTAGTACCAATACTTGCACTACCAGTACTTCCATATAACTGACCACTGTAGTTGTTGTTCCTATATTGGTTATAATCCATGGAGAAATCACTTTTGAAACTTAAGTCTTTAGTGATATTAGCCGTAGTGGTAAAACTACCGATCGCCTGGCCAATATTATTGTATCCATAAATTTCATGCCTTCTGTAAAGAACATTGAACCACTGTTCACCTACATTAAAGTCCTGGTTAGTTCCCCAACGGCCACCCACATAAGTATTCCCAATGTATTGATTAGGATCAGTAGGGTATTTGGTTGGCAAAATGCTCCATACCTCTGCAGTAGAACGTGTGATACCATTATCATTTGTTTGTTTACTTTTAATAAATTCAAGCGAAGTGCTCATATTAAGCCACTTTAAAATCTTTATATCACTTGTAACTCTGCCGGTATAGCGCCTGAAAAATGATGCCTTCATTAAACCCTGCTGGTCAGAATATCCAAGGGACATAGAATATTTCGCGTTTTCACTACCACCGCGGATAGCAATGCTCTGATCGTTTGAAACGGAAGGGCGAAAGATCAGATCTTCCCAGTTTGAATTGTATATCGGTGCGTAATAATTACCATCTTTACCAATTAAAGGTATTATATAGCTACCCTTACCTTGAACTTGTTTGAACAACGCAGGCATTTCAGAAAAAGAAGTACCGGAGCCGGATGGACGGAAATCTTTACCTGGATTAATTTTTCCATATTTATTACCATTCGCCATGGCCTGCATATAAGTATACATAAGCTGATCTGATGTCATAGTGTAAAGATGCCTTTGCATAACACCCACTGAAACAGAACCGTTATAATCAAATTGAGGCTTACCTGATTTGCCCCGCTTGGTAGTAATAATAATAACACCATTAGCACCACGGGCACCATAAATGGCCGTAGCAGAAGCATCTTTCAAAACATCAAGCGATTGTACATCGTTAGGATTCAAACTTGATAAAGGATTGGAAACCCCTACAACACCATCAACCACATATAGAGGCTCATTGCTGGAGTTAATAGAGTTAGTTCCACGAATACGAATCATAGGTTGTCCACCCGGAACACCTGCTCCATTTGAAATCACCTGTACACCTGCCACTTTATTCTCTAAAGCCTGCCCAACATTTACTACAGGCTTATCTACGAGTCTTTTACCAGAAACACTCTGAACTGACCCGGTAAGATCCTTTTTCTTGGCAGTTCCATAGCCGATAACCACTACTTCGTCTAGTCCCTGGTTTTCTTCGTCCAGTACAACAGTGATGTCAGTTTTGCCTCCTAATTTCACCGTTTGCGCTTGAAACCCTACAATGGAAATTTTTAGTACAACATTCCTTGCGTCGGAGACTGTAAGTGTAAAACGGCCGGCATCATCTGTCGTAGTTCCTGTGCTGGTCCCTGCTATTACAACAGACACATTCTGCAAAGGCTCCCCCTTTTTGTTTAATACTCTCCCATGAATTTCAACAGGAGGAGGTGGCGGTGGCGGAGATAAAATATCGGCTTTAATGAATCGAGCCTGCAAATTTGAAAGCACTTCTTTTGGCTGAATAACAATAGTATTCTTGACAATTGTATAAGTCAGCGGCTGGTCTTTTAAACAGGCCGACATGGCGTCTTCTAATGTTGCATTAGTAAGTGCAATATTTACCGGGCTTGTTTTTTGAATAATTGCCTCGTCATAAAAAAACAGGTAACCTGTTTGCTGCTCAATAACTTTAAAGATTACCGACAGATGTGCGTTTTGTTTATGAATATTTACCTTTTGCGCATAGCCTTTAGCGCTAGCCTGGAATGACAAAAATAACAGCAACGCGGTCGTTAATTTCATAATTAACCCGATTTGAGCTGTTAGTGATTTGATGCCTTTTTTGTCTTTGGGAACTACAGTTAACATCATAGCTTTGATTTTAATTTGTTTAAAAAAAAATGACGGTTTCAACCTTTAGCTGGCAATAAGAAGGGCATTGCCGGTCTTTTTGATTCGTAAATAAGTAATCCTAAGCGGGGGGTGCAATCGTAATGTTTGCCACTGCCCTGCTAGTTAGTTTGAATGCGTTTTATTTTTCTCATTTCAGATAAATGGTTTTATATGATTAGTAATACAAGCTTATTTCACGATAATTCTATTTCCTACAACACTGAAATTCACGCCGCTCAACCCGATTATTTTCAGCACATCTGACAACTCAGCATCCCTGCTGATTTTTCCCTTGAAGCGACGCACCGGCGGTGTATCTTCAAACAGTACTTCCACATTATACCAGCGCCCGACTTCCTGCATTATAGCAGTAATGCCCGCCCCATCGAACTGAAACAATCCATTTTTCCAGGCCATCACCTGATCCATATCCGCGTCAGTTATTTTCAACTTATCATCCCTGGAATTTAACGCCGCCTGCTGCCCTGGTTTCAAAAAACTGGATGTATTGCCTTTGGTGATATGTACGCTACCTTCAAGTAAACTCGTTTTAATAGAACTCTCCTCTACATAAGCGTTGATATTAAAATGCGTGCCTATCACATTTACTTTCATTTTGCCAACGCTTACCCGGAAAGGCTTCTTCTGATTTTTAGCTACTTCAAAATACCCTTCACCTGTCAACTCCACCTCTCGACTGCTGCCCGTAAATGCCGACGGAAAACGCAAGGAAGAGGCCGCATTTAACCAGACCTTGCTACCATCGGGGAGTACTACCTGGTATTGTCCACCCTTTGGGGTTGAAAGCGTATTATATGCAACAGGTGCACCCGGTTTGAATGAGGCTGAAACGTCATACATAATCATCCCACCTTTCTTTATTACCTGGGCTGAACCAACGTTGGAAATTGTTCCGTTTTGGACACTGTCTAAAATAATAATGGTACCATCAGATGTTGTAAGAGTTGCCTTGTTCCCTCCCGGCTTAATAGGACTATGTTTTTCATTGGCAGCTTCGGCTTTTATTATCCAGTCTCTCTTTTGGCTTAATAGCATATAAGCTAAAATTGAGCTTGCAAAAAGGATCATTGCGGCTGCCACTCTCATCCATAACCTGAAGCCGCTTTTCCTCATAGGAGAAATTACGGGACTATCGTCTTTTTTTAAAATGTTTGCTAAAATAGCAGCAGATACCTGGTCGGTCAGTACCATCTCTGATCCGGTATTATCTATAAGTGCGTCTATCAATTTTTTTACGGCTTCCTGGTTTTCGGATTGTGCTATTAATTCGATTAGCTCCTCTTCCTCCCGTTCAGTCGACGAATTGTGTGTGTAGCAATAAAATAAATACTCTAACCGCGAAACAGGCATAAATTGATCTAATGTAAAATTTGGTCGTTGACCATGTTCATCATGTAAGAGTATTTTTTAATGGCGGTGGGTAGGTAGTATTAAAAAAATTATTGCCGAATGATTGAGAAAGCATTTTAAAAAATTGCTGAGAGCCCTCAAAGGAAGAATGTACCGGTTGCATTGCTATTTTTCCCGGTTATTAAATAAACCGCGGGACACGCACGGAATTTTCCGGAGCTGAAAAAAAACAGGGAAAGTAGAAACGATCCCTGGTTAAAATAAAACCACTGCTATGAAAAGATTTGCTGGCTTTCCTGATAGGATTTAATAATATGAAGTATAATGAAGCTTACAGTATTACCCTGATCAAAAAAAAGGTTTCACATTTTTGATATTCTTATCAAAAATGTTCAGGGTCGGAACTACAGATAAAAAATAGAATCATAAAATGCCCCGGATATATCCATTCAACGACATACAGAGGATAAATAACATTTAACTCACCAAGTGCTGTCAGTAGTAAGAGTGCTTTTAAAATGGTGATGGGTAGGTAGAACCAAATTTTTTTTTAGCGTTTCGGGAAAAAATCGCGAAGGAAAATTATAGCGCATAAAAATAGACTTAAGTGCATCATACAAAAGGCACGTATATTTTTCATGGCCTGGGCCAAATGAAACTTAACGGTTTCAGGCTGAATATGAAGCTGGTCCGCAACTTCATCACGTTTATATCCCTTGTCTTTCACGAGGTAATAAACTTGCTTTTGCTGGCTAGGCAGTCGGTCAATTGCATTTTGCAATATCATCCCATATTCTTTTTCTATTAAAAGATCTGCAGCATCGTTATTCAGTGTGATTTGATCTTCGTCTGATAACGCAACAACCCTATAATTCCGGGCGATATCTTTTAGAATTTTATACCCTGCGTTTCGTGCAACAATAAACAGGTAAGCACTAAAATTTTGAATGGAATTTAAATCAGCTCTTTTTTGCCAAATCTTCAAAAAAACATCCTGTACAATTTCTTCTGAAATAATATTTGACCTTGTAAGCTTAAAAGCGATGGTGTAAATTCTGTCTTTATAATGTTCAAACAATCTGCCAAAGGCCAATTCATCCCCTAAGGCGGTTAACCTCAATAATTCAATTTCATTATGTAACGTTATACAAGACAATCTGGGGCGTTAAAGAGATTATCAAACCTACATAATTTAGAACTTAAAAAAAAAATACATTTTCCACAATGGTCTTTTTTTTAATATCAATCGAAGTCTAAAACTTTTGAAAAGCAGGCTAGTCAAAGGTTTCTAATGCTTTAAGAAACCTGAAATGAAATAATTAAATTCTTAAACATTTTTATTTGCCTAATAAGTAGCTTTTCAGTTTACAATATTTTTTTATAATAAAAAGTGCAACGATCTTCAAAGGGTACTATAGCTTCGGCTACAATCTGAAAATGCATTAAAAGAAGTTTACTCTTCACTAAGACGCGGACTATATGTGTTGCAACAAACAATAACTCCAAAGCAATTTGGAAAAATTTAAATACTGTCTTTGTATTTTTTCATTTGAATTTTTAGTTCTGATTTCATTTCATCCTGAATTTTTTTATGCGAAATATTATTGTAAACATTGTGGAGTTCAGAAGGATCATTTTTCAAATCATATAATTCCCACTCATTATTTTCATAAAAATAAATAAGCTTATACCGATCCGAGCGAACTCCCACATGCTTTGCTACGTTGTGTTCTCCACCTGATTCGTAATAGTGATAATAGACGTACTTGCGCCATGTAGAAGTATCCGTTTGCGTCAGAACAGGTAGTAAACTTTTTCCTTGCATCCCGACGGGAATACTTACATGTGCCGCATCCAGCAAGGTTTCAGGAATATCAAGATTCATCACCAGTTTGTTGCTAATACTTCCTGGTTTTATCATCTTTGGCCACCGGATGATAAGAGGAGTCCTGAAAGATTCTTCATACATAAATCTTTTATCAAACCAGCCATGCTCACCAAGATAAAATCCCTGGTCGGATGTATAAATAACGATAGTATTTTCATCCAAATTGTTTTCTTTCAGCCATGCTGTGATGCGGCCAACATTATCATCCACCGATTGAATGCACCGCAGGTAATCTTTTATGTATCTTTCATATTTCCATTTCGCAAGATCCTTCCCTTTTAAGTTTGCGTTCTTAAAAGCATCATTTTTTGGCGTGTAAGCTTCATCGTAAGCCTGCTGTTCACCAGGATTTAGTCGCGCATAAATATTTATCCAGTTGGAATCTAAACGTTGCGTGGCTTTATCTAGAAGTAAGTTTTCTTTCAGGTCATAATTCGGTGCCAGCCATTTCGAGATTTCCATTTGCTGTTCGTGTGCCGCACGGGTACGTGTGCTGTATTCATCGAAAAATGTGGCTGGCAAAGGGATATCCGCATCGTCAAATTCATGCAGGTACTTAATTGCCGGCAACCAATTACGATGCGGCGCTTTATTCCAAACCAATATACAAAATGGCCGCGAGGTATCGCGTTGAGCCATCCATTGTAATGCATAATCTGTTGTGAGGTCTGTGGCATAGCCCTCAACCCGTTTTCTTCCATCTGCACTAATAAAATCCGGGTTGTAATACAAGCCCTGCCCCGGCAAAATATTCCAGTAGTCAAAGCCAGTAGGTTCAGAATTTAAATGCCATTTACCAATCAACGCCGTTTGATAACCCACCTTTTGCAACAGTTTTGGAAAGGTGGTTTGTGAGCTGTCAAACCTTTCAGTACCATTTCCTGTTATTCCATTGAGATGGCTGTATTTTCCGGTGATGATAGCCGCCCTGCTAGGCGCACAAAGTGAATTATTTACAAAAGCACGATTAAACAACATTCCCTGCTTTGCAAGTAAATCGATATTTGGCGTTTTATTTAATCCATATCCATAGGCGCTGATGGCCTGGTAAGCATGATCATCACTCATTATAAAAATAATGTTGGGCCTGTGATCATTATTTTTCTTCACGGCTATTTGTGCGTTCCCAGGGCTTACAAAGAAATAGAAAGAAATTACTAATAAAATATATTTCATAATTTTTTTTATAAGAAAAACTGAACTCATCCAAAGTAGTATAAAAATGCGATTCTAAAATGAGAATGCAAAAAAATTAGAATGATATAATGTATAATAATGTAAGCCCGAATGCTAACAACTGCTCTGCGGTAAACCGTCGATACAGGATGTAAAACAGTATAATCCTGACTTATAGAAGAACATGCGAAATTTTCCAAAAAAATGTGTGAAATTTAAAGTCAGCTCGAAATATGCGCAAAAAAATTTCACTTTTACTTGTATTACTTTCCCTCCTGTTGATTATTAGCTCAATAACTTTTGCGCAGGAAATATGCAACAATGGAATAGATGATGACGGAGACGGATTGGTTGATTTGCACGATCCTGATTGCAGTTGCTATTTCCAGGTAAATGGGAATCTTTTACTAAACGGTTCTTTCGAATCTTTTAAAAATTGCCCTGTGAATTATTCCTACACGAGTGAATATAACATCATCAACAATTGGCAATACGGTACTTATACCAACGACAATGAAGCCGAGTATTATCACAATTTTAGTTGCTCTTACGATTCATCGCTGGTGATGTTGTATAAGCCTCCGGCTCTCCCGTTGCCGGATGGTAAAGCGTTTGTATCAATCAGGCAATATGTATATACTAACCTGCAAGTAAAAGAAACTGATATTGCCAAAATATATGTAGGCCAATGTTTGCAATCTCCCCTTGTTCCTTCTTTGCAATACACGGCCAGCTTTTCTGCCGGAAGATTTCAATCTAATGATGACACCGCGTTTAAGTTTAAAGAAGAACCTTTTACTGTCGCAATATTCGGTCACCCCGATTGTAACGCCGCTCCATTTGGGCAGCCATTTGCAAACAGTAATGGCTGCCCTTCCAATTATCCTGGGTGGATTCTTTTAGGTAAAACGACTGTCCTTAGCAAGGGGAAATGGATTCAAAGCAAAATCAACTTCACCGTTCCGTTCAATATCAACCTAATTGAAATAGGCCCGGATTGTTCTATAATAAATCCTGCTAAAGACCTTGCTGATAGCACGACACTTTTAGATTTTTATGTTTATGACCTGGACGACATTCATTTATTGCCAACTAAAGACTTTCCCTTTCAATACATAAATGATCATATTGCCAATTCATGCACACAGGACTCGCTGCTAACTGTGCCGTATAGCCCGGGAAATTCTTATCAGTGGTACAGAGACAGCGTTGCCATAATGGGCGCTTCGCAGAATATTTATCATTTGCCTGTTGAAAACAGAAATGGAAATTATAATGTGAGAATAAACAATGGCTCCACATGTGCGATCTCAGAACCTTTTACAGTTGGCTCCAATACGGTTACATCAGTAAACTTCCCTGCTGATACTTCTTTCTGCGAGAAAGATACATTACTGTTTGCCCCTGCCCTGAGTGGAATTACTTATACCGTTAATGGGCAGCTAACTAATTTTATTAAAGTAAGTAAAGAAGGTAACTATCAAATAACCGCGAATGATTCAAGAGGCTGCAGCAAAACTTTTACGGTAATAGTTCGGGCAGATAACTGTTCCCTGGGCAACCTTTTCATACCAAATAGTTTTACGCCAAATGGTGATGGAAGGAATGATGTTTTCAGGATACCACCGCAATCAAAAATAAAAGTAAAATCATTTTTAATTTTTGATCGCTGGGGACATAAGGTTTACAACAGTAGTACAAATGCCAGCGCATGGGATGGGAAGTTTAACGGGCAAATTTGCGCTGAAGGAACTTACGTGTATATTATCACCGGAATCATAAACAACAAGCAGGAAAGAATAAAAGGAACTGTCCATTTAATTCGATAATTTTTATT
>JBBSBD010000112.1:0-18330 GCA_038251675.1 Chitinophagales bacterium
GTGGTAAGATTTTCATCGAAAGCAAGCTTTGCGTTTTTGAATACAAGAGTTACTTTAAAATCCCAGCGTGTGTCCTCGCCACTGTGCAGTTTGGGCTTCTCAGCATTTACACTTATAATATCTCCTTTCTCTATCGCTTTTTTTAAAAGAGGGTAGTGGTTCGTCTTCCACAGGTTGATAAATTCATCAGCATAACCCCACTTTACTTTGTAATAATTTTCAACTATAAATGATTCATCATCTCTTTTTATGGTTTGTGCAATAGCATTATTTGCAATAAAAATAATGACTAACAGGGCGCATAATGTTTTTTTCAAAGAAAATTTCATATTTGTAAAATTGAATTGCCAATGTATAAAAATAATTATTCACAATAGTATAAAATTTCAATCCCGGCAATTATATTTACGATTCATTATTAATAAACCATAACCTAATCCTATGAGCATCTTCACCAGGCTATCTAACGGATGGCAAATTTCCATGAACAGTTTAAAAGTATTAAAGGCCAACAGGCAGCTAATTATTTTCCCCATATTATCGGGCTTGTCCCTCCTAATGTTACTTGCCTCTTTTGTGCTGGTGATAATGACAGGCGCGGGCTGGGATGTGGAAAATATAAGCCAGCCCAATACCATTGAAAGTTATTCTCTCATATTTCTTTTCTATATCATCAATTATTTCATACTCGTATATTTTAATACAGCTCTTATTCATTGCACCACTCTGTATTTCCGCGGGGAAAAAGTGAGCGTGCGTGAAGGACTTGATTTTAGCTTTAGCCGTATTGGAGCTATTTTTTCGTGGGCACTATTTGCAGGTACTATTGGTGCCGTATTGCAGATCATACAAGAAAATCTTGGATCGGTGGGAAAAATCATAACAGGCATTATCGGACTTGTGTGGAGCGTTGCGACCTTCTTTGTAGTACCTGTGATCGCTTATGAAAACCTCGGTCCCATTGATGCATTTAAACGTTCTGCTATCATAATGAAAGAAAAGTGGGGAGAGAAAATAGGGGCAACATTTAGCTTTGGCCTTATTCAAATTATAGGCATCATAATTATTGCAATACCTGTATTTTTAATAAGCTATTTTATTCACCCGGTTGCAGGGATTATTTTGGGAGCAGTAGGGTTATTACTATTATTTGCCATCGTAAGTGCTTCGAAATCCATATTCATTAGTGCCATTTATCATAACATTCAGGGCGATCCTGTTGAACATTTTGAACAACAATTTGTCGATAATCTTTTTAAGCACAAATAAGAGTTGAGTTTTCATCTTTAGCATAGCATGGCCCGGACAATCCGGGCTATTTTATTTCCCCCGTGTTCCAGAATTTTAAAATAGTAAAATGCTTTTTATCCATTATTATGATCCCAATCATTTATCTCATATATTAAATTGAATGCTTCGTTTTTTCAATTATTAGCTTATTGTGTGGTAATCACTGGCTCAAAATGAATATTTTGCTGTAGAGATGTAGTAGTTAATATTGAATTTATTGCAATCCCGTTTACATTTGGATGAATTTATAGAGCTACCATACTATTTTAAAGATTGCTTAATAATTAAATTATTTACCCGCAAAATTCCTGATATGAAATTTCTAAAACTCCTGCTGATTTTTTGTTTTTGTAATGCCTGCTATGGCCAGAGTCCCGTATTGGGTGTTTTTGATGGCAGCAAAGATATTGGCAATCCAAAGCTTGCAGGTGCTACCACTTATGATGCGGCCACGCAGGTTTATTATATGAAAGGTGGCGGTTCCAACATATGGTTCAACAAGGATGAGTTTCAATATTTGTATAAAAAAATAAATGGCGATTTTTTGCTGACAGCGAACTTTGCGTTTCTTGGTGAAAAGGGAAATGGCCACCGAAAAATTGGGTGGATGATCAGGGAATCACTGGATGAAGGAGCAGCCAGTTATAATGCTGTTACTCATGGAGACGGCCTTGCCGTATTACAATGGCGGCCTTTGCGAGGTGCTTTTATGAGAGATCCCGAGGAAGAAATTTTCTTTGCAAAAAAGGTAATTTTTCAAACCATACAATTAGAACGCAGCGGTAAAACTATAACCATGCGGGTAGCCAACTGGGGTGAGCCGCTACAGGACGTGGGATCTACGGATATGTATGCGATGAAAGATTCTGTTTATGTCGGACTATACATTTGTTCTCATGATTCTGATAAAGTGGAAGAAGCAAAAATGTGGAATGTGCGTATCGATAAACCAGTCAATAATAAATACCAGCCTAATCCACAGATAAAAGTAACACCGGTACAAGGAGTCCTGGGTTGCCGGATGGAAATTGTGGATGTGTTTACCGGGGAAAGGAAAGTGATACATGAATCAACAGGTAAGTTTGAAGCGCCCAATTATATGCCCGATGGGAAGAAGCTCCTGTTTAATGAAGGGGGTTCGTTGTACACGATGCCGATAGAAGGAGGCACACCGGGAAAATTAAATACCGGTTCTGCCGATAGGATCAATAACGATCACGGCATTTCATTCGATGGAAAAATGCTGGCCATAAGTAACTCACGGCAGGGCAAACCCGGTGGCGGATCGTCAGTATATGTATTGCCATTAACAGGAGGTGAGCCAAAATTGCTTACGGAAGAAACCCCTTCCTACTGGCACGGGTGGGCGCCAAATGGAAAAGATGTCGCCATAGTGGCACAAAGAAATGGTAGCGGTATTTACAATCTCTATAAAGTTTCAGCAAGCAACGGCGCTGAAGTTGCCCTGACGAAAAATACGGCAGGCCATGTAGACGGCCCGGAATATTCTCCCGATGGAAAATACATTTATTATAATGCGAACCCGACTGGCACCATGCAAATATGGAGAATGAAGCCGGACGGCACAGGGAGGGAGCAACTTACGTTTGATGAACATCATAATTGGTTTCCGCACATCTCGCCTGATGGAAAATGGATGGTGTACATTTCATTTCCTATATATATCGAGCCTAACGGACATCCATCTTATAAAAAAGTGACCTTAAACTTAATGCCGGTTGCAGGAGGCGCACCACGGGTTATTGCCTATTTATATGGAGGGCAAGGAACGATCAATGTAAATTCATGGTCACCGGACAGTAAGCACATAGCATTTGTTAGTAATTCACAAATATTTGATAAGTAATAATAATAGGTTGCATCAAGCACATACATAAGAAATTTATTAACTCTGTAATAGTTTTATTTCATAAGCAAATCAAGCGCCCCTGTTTCTGCAGGTGGCGCTTTTCTATTAATAAGATTTTGTGATTTTTAGTTTTTAGGAACTTCGTTGCGACCTATGCTCAATTGCGGTGAGTTTTAATTAGAAACTATTTTCTATTCCGCTTTTGAAATAACTTTTTAAAAGTAGGGTGTGAGATCCTACTTTTTTAATTGTGATATGCTACATATTTTAATTGACAATTTTTTGATTGATTAAGTATATTTAATAAAACCTTGTTCTGTGAGACATTTAATAAAGCCTTTCCTAATCGTTTTGAACTTCATGTTTTTTGTAACGTTTGGCACCTTCGGTGCTGACCATGAAACCCTGGCGATAGGGAGCAAGGCGCCTGATTTTAAATTGCCGGGCATTGATGGGAAAGCATATTCACTGGCTTCATTCAAAGATGCGAAAATACTGGCCATCGTTTTTACCTGCAACCATTGCCCCACGGCCCAGGCCTATGAAGACAGGTTGATTCAATTAAAAAAAGATTATGCCGGAAAGGAAGTGGCTTTAATTGCAATCATGCCTAATGATGCAAAGTCTGTTCAACTTAGCGAATTAGGATATGCTGATTTAGGAGATTCATTTGAAGAAATGAAATTACATGCTAAAAGAAAAGGGTTCAATTTTCCTTACTTATATGATGGTGCAACCGAGACTACGTCAAAGGCTTATGGCCCGGTTGCAACGCCGCATATTTTCATTTTTGATGGTGAAAGAAAATTGAGATACCAGGGGCGCATTGATGATGTGGAAAAACCTACAGGTACCCCTAAAAATAAAGATGCACGAAATGCACTTGATGCTTTGTTGGCTGGCAAAGAAGTAGAAACAAAAACTACCAAGGTGTTTGGCTGCTCTATCAAATGGGTGGAAAAAGAAGATCTTGTTGCAAAGGCCAATAAAGAGTGGGCTCAGCAACCCGTAACACTTGATACTATAGATGAACAGGGAATAAAAGATCTTTTAAAAAACAATTCTGATAAATTGCGTTTAATAAATGTTTGGGCAACATGGTGCGGTCCTTGCGTAAATGAGCTCCCATCTTTTGTAAGTATAAACAGGATGTATAGACTCAGGGATTTTGAATTCATTACCATAAGCGCTGATAACCCTGAAAAGAAAGATAAAGTTTTAAAAGCCTTGCAAAAATTGATGTTGTCAAATACGAATTATTTATTCAACAGTGATGATAAATATAAACTTATCGAAACCGTTGATCCCAATTGGGCCGGCGCTTTACCTTATACTATTTTGGTAGAGCCGGGCGGTAAAATTGTTTATGCAAAACAGGGGCCTATTGACCCTATGGAAATGAAAACGATGATTGTGGAAAATAAAATGATTGGGAGATATTATTAGCCTTGCACAAGGTTGCTTTATCAATACCATCTCCATTTTAAGTCAGTCGTAAAAGGTACTTGCAGCTTAGCGGATAAATTCTTGAGTCCTAATCTTTCCTTCTTTATATTCGAGAGCTGTAACTTTGGTATTATTAAATGTCCCCCGATTTTCATTGTCATATAAAAGTAATCAGGTGTCTCAATTGTATTTTCAAGCTCTGTCACATTAATCTTATATTCTACTGTTTTGTCCTTAATTTCTATATAGTCATTATGGAAGTAAGTTGTTGTGTCTTCAAAACTTCTTCCCCTATATCTATCATTAGTAAATTGTGTAAAGTATTTTTTAAGATAATATTTCTTATAAGTGGGATAGAAAAAGAGGAATAATAGCCCTGCAACAAAAAAGTAATAAGTTAAAGCCTGGGCATAATGGTTTTGGCCAGAAATGTAAAATAACGAACTCAATATAATATACCCAATTGATTTCGAAAGCCACGATCTATTTCTTTGCTTTTTTAGTCGTGAAGAAGTTGAACTGAGATATAATTGATATTGTAAGTAATCATTTTGTGTCAATTTGTAAGTTAATGTAATGTCTTACTAAAATTACAGGCGACGTGTGCATTTAAACTAAAAATACGCTACTTATTTTTCCTGATACCCCAAAAAGCAAAACCCAATAGTCAACTTATGATGGCTTTCATCCATAATGCGTTAATCCCCTAAACCATTTTTCAGCATTCGTATGATATATTTTATCCACTACTTCCCTCGGTAATTTTAGTCCTTTGAACTCTCCTTCAACCTTGGGCACACGCATTACTTTCCCAGTTGTGAAAAAGTTCCAGTGCCTGAACCTGATGTCATGAGACTGTTTTTCAATTTCTGAAGAATTATCTCCCGGGTGTATAGTTATGTCTGTACCGTAAATTATTCTGTCCTGGTACTTGATACAAAAATCATAAATTTTTTTCCAGTCAGTTTTTGCTTCGTGTTGAAGGTGAGAAATGCGTGATGCCGTATCTACTGCCATTCCTGGAAATTTATCAAGCCGCTTTGCCAGCTCATCTACATTCCATTCCAGGCTACCCAAATGGGCACCAATAAATTGCAATCCGGGAAATTTCTCCAGCATGTGATCTCTTGCATTTATCTGGTCTTCATATGAAGGATACTCAGGATGTAAATACATATGATATTGTGGATGCTTACTGAAATAATTTACGTCGCCACCCACAGTCATTTTTTCTATGGGGAGCCAACAATTCTTTGGCTCGCCAAGATGTCCGATCAAAGGGATATTATTTTTTATAAGGAAATCAAATACGGGATCGAATTTAGGATGGCCAATCATTACAAAATTACCATTGCTATCTCTCAATTCCATTCCTATGTTCTTCCATACCTTAACTGCAATTGCTCCTTTTGAAAAAGAATTCTTTAAACTGGCAATGGTTTCCTCACTCCATTTATCATCATTAAAATTCTTTACTGAAAAGGTACAAGCATAATTTACGGTGCCAGGAAATGTTCCCGATAACTTAATTGCCAGTGACTGCTGCTCTTCAATCGTTGGAAATTCACCTGCTACATCAACATTTATGGCTATGAGTTTAAAATTATCTTTTACTGATTGTTTTATGAAAGTTTCGTCATTCATGTTTAGGTGTACGTGCACATCATATTTTTCAACAGAGGTAAAATCTTCCGGGCTATAGTAGTTCATCTTTATTATAAGCTTTTGATATTTTGATTTTTTGTTTTTTTAAGTTTAGATTCTAATTATTTATAAATCCAGGTAACCATTTTTTCTGTATTTGGATAACATGTTTTATCAATTACTTCACGTTGTAATTTAATCCTTAAAACCCGCCACCAAAATCTGGTGCCTTCATATTTTCATCTGTTCTAAAAAAATATCGTAATTTGAACCAGTACATGATGAGCCTGTTTTCCAGCTAATGAATTGACCTGCTGAAATTATCAATTTAATTGCCAAATGCAATGTGCAAACGGTTGCGGTGTTTAAATATGCTCCCGGTTTTTTAAGATTATTTATTCTTTTTTGCATGGATTATATAGGGGTTGTTCCATTGTGCCCTTTCAGGTTTATAAAAGTTTAATCATAGCATTCGTCACAAAAGTCTTTTTATGTATTCCTGCGATTGATAAAAAAATTAATCTGCCTTTTGAATGTAAGAGAAGAAATTTCATCATTAATTAAAAAATAGCGCAACCGTTTGTTTTGTTATTTCAATCGTTTGTGTAGGCAAACGGACATTCATGCGGGATTCAAAAAGGTTTATTTAATAAAATAATTAATTAGATTGGAGAAATGTTTACAAGCATACAACGGTAACCAAAACTCTTTTTCGACTCAATATTAAGTGATGTAAGACAAATGCTTTTTGACTGATGATTAAGGGTGGTAGATTTTTTTTAAAAAAAAATTATTTTGCTCATGAATCAATCTAACAAACTACTTTTTATTTTTTGTCTTTTGCTGGCTTCAGTAAATGTAATCGCCCAAAACAAAGTTCTTAAGGGAACAATCTCGTCTTCCACAGATGGCACACCTGTCACCGGCGCGACAGTAACTGTAAAAGGCACCGCTAATTCCGTCGCCGCAGATCCGGATGGAAGTTTTTCTATCCCTGTCAGTTCATCAAAAATTACGCTCGTCATTAGTTCTGTTGGTTATACATCGAGAGAACAGGTCGTGAACGCCAGCCAAAATAATATTTCTGTTTCCCTGGAGACTGACCAAACCACGATGAGTGAAGTGGTGGTGGTAGGATATGGTACTCAAAAGAAGAGCGATCTGACTGGTGCCATTAGTTCTATAAAGGGTTCCGACCTCTCCCAGCTTTCTACACAACGCGTTGACCAGGCCATCCAGGGACGTGCGTCAGGCGTGTATGTTTTAAATACAGCCGGCGCTCCCGGAGCAACTACAACCATTAGAGTAAGAGGGATGAACTCTATCAATGGTGGTAACAATGCCCTGATAGTAGTGGATGGGCTGCAGGGAGGAAATCTTAATTCACTAAACCCAAATGACATCCAGTCGATGGAAATATTAAAAGATGCCTCTGCCACCGCAATCTATGGATCAAGAGGTGCAAATGGCGTTATATTAATTACAACCAAAAGCGGAAAGACCGGCAAGCCGGTAATTGATTATGATTTTAGCTACGGCTCTCAAACGCTAAGAGATAAACTTGATTTAATGAGTGCTGCAGATTATGCAATAACAAGAAATGCAGATAAGGCAACACAAAATGGGTCAGGCACACCCACGCCGCTTTTTAATGAACAGCGCATTAAGGAGTTACAAAGCACAGGGGGAACTGATTGGCAGGATGTAATTTACAGGACAGCGCCTATAACAAATCACCAGCTTTCAATCAGTGGTGGAACAGATAATGTGAAGTACATGGTTTCCGGGGGCTACCTGGATCAGCAAGGAATATTAGTTAACTCAGCTTATAAAAGATTTTCCTTACGTGCCAATGTAAATGCCACTATAAGCAAAGCAGTAAGCTTTGGTTTAAATTGGGCAGGTTCAAAAGAAGCAGGCAATTCACCTCCGTATGGCGGAGGTACTGCACTTAGCTTCCTGGGGCAGGCCGTAAATATAGCGCCCCGCTGGGATCCCACCACTCCACCCTTCGATGCCGACGGAAATTATAACAGGGCTCCTTCCGGGTATGGCGCATACGACACCTGGAATCCTTTGGCAGCAGCGCAGGAGCCTGACATAAAAAACAATACGATTAGAAATAACATCAACGCTTACCTCGACTTTAAAATAATCGAAGGTTTGAAATTGAGAGTCATGGGCGGAGCAATAATTGAGAACGGCAATAATAAAAGTTATTACAACAGTAAAACATGGGAAGGCAAACCCATCGGCGGCAAGGTTGGATATGCTACAATTGATGATGCATTCTATACATTCTATCAAAACTCTAATATCCTGACCTACGATAAAGACATCGCATCCAAACATCATATCACGTTGATGGCTGTAGCGGAACAACAATATTCAAAATCAGAAAGTTCTGGATTAGTTGCTACAAAATTTACGGTTGATCAAACGGGGGCCAACGACCTCGGAGGTGCGGAACAAATAAATTCCAAATACTCTAACGTGACAGAAAGGGTGTTGAATTCCTACCTTGGAAGAATAAACTATTCATACGCTGACAAATATTTATTGACTGCGAGTTATCGTGCAGATGGTTCTTCAGTATTTGGGGCAAACAATAAATGGGGATACTTTCCTTCTGGTTCGGTGGCCTGGAAAGTTGCAGAGGAAAGTTTTATTAAGAATATGAATATTTTTTCCGAATTAAAAATTCGTGGCAGTTGGGGTGTTGTTGGCAACCAGGCAATCACTGCGTACCAAACGATCTCCGCTATAAACTCAGGCGCAAATTATCCGTATTCAGGAAATGACAATACCGACCTTGGATTTATCATTGCGAACCCTGCTAACCCGGACTTGAAATGGGAAAGCACTACACAGACAGACATTGGCCTGGATGTAGCTTTTTTCCAGGGAAGGTTAATGGGAACAGTTGACGTGTACAATAAGAAAACAAAAGACTTGCTATTAAATCGTACGCTTCCTGGCTATACCGGTTTTTCAAGCATTATTGATAACGTGGGATCAGTGGAAAATAAAGGAGTGGAAATCTCAATTAGTGGTGATCCTATTGTTGGAAGGTTCAGGTGGAATTCCGGATTTAATATTTCATGGAACAAAAACAAAGTGTTAGACCTGGGTGAGGTCGATAGGCTGGAATTCAGAACAACCTATGGTGGATACAGTCTTAAAGCCGGGTTCATGCAACTCCGTGTTGGAGAGCCTTTCGGACAGATGTACGGCTATGGATACCAGGGAACCTGGAAAACAAGTGAAGCAGTGGCAGCCGCCGCTTTCGGTCAATTACCCGGCGACCCGCATTATGTGGATGCGAATGGAGATGGAAAAATCAACTCTTCTGACGTAATGATCATTGGTAACTCCATCCCCGATTTTACTTTTGGATGGAACAACCACTTTTCGTATGATAGTTGGGATCTGACGTTTCTTGTGCAGGGCACTAAAGGCAATGATATTTTTAACCAGGCAAGAATACGGCTGGAGAATCCATTTGAAGGAACCAGCGTAAGATTACTGGACCGCTGGACACCGACTAACGAGAATACTGACGTTCCCGGATTCATAGATGCGGTCACCCGCCAAAATGCAGGTCTGGCAAGCAAGGTAAGTCTCGGTAGCGATGGAGGCAGACTACAGCGCTATGTAGAAGACGGATCTTATGTAAGGTTAAAAAATATCACGCTCGGATACTTAGTTCCTTCTAACCTGGCAAATAAGATTGGAGTAAAGAAAGTGAAAGCTTATGTAAGCGGAACCAATTTGCTAACAATAACTAACTACACAGGGTATGATCCTGAAGTAAGTGCTTATAATGGTAACGATGCCCAAATAGGCGTTGACTTAAGCAATTATCCCACAGCCAAAATCATCACTTTTGGCCTTAACGTAACATTTTAAATCGTAAAAATATGAAACGTATTAAATATTTAATTTTCAATTCGCTGTTACTTGCCGTAACCTTGTTGAATTTTGCATGTAAAAAGCTTGACGAAAAACCGATAAGCACGGTAACCCCGGCTAATTTTGGTAATTCAGCACTGCAGATTGAGGCCGGATACGCGGGCTCAATGAATTATTTATGGAACTATTGGGAAGGGTATGGATATGCTTATGGCAACTTCATCAACGACGACCAATTGAACAACGGTGACCTGAACATTCCATCCGATAACGGAGAAGATCTTTGGAACGTTCATTATAAAGCCCTGTTGAACATCAACAACGCCCTGGCCTCTATCAAAAGCGGACATGTACAGGGTGAGACCCAGGAAACTCTTGATGGTCTCGAAGCCCAGGGAAAGTTTTTACGTGCACACAACTATTTCAACCTTGTGCGTATGTTTGGTGGCGTTCCCCTTATAGTGGAAGATACTCCTGACCCTATTGCGAATCCAATGCCGAGAGCTTCTGTCGCTGATGTATATGCCCTGATTGTAAGTGATCTCACTTATGCTGCACAGCATCTTCCTACATCCTGGGATGGCGCTCCAGGTAAGCCAACGAGTGGAGCCGCAAAAGGTATGCTGGCAAAAGTATATCTTACCATGGCGACTTACCCTTTGCAAGAAACCTCTAATTATCAAAAGGCCGCGGACATGGCAATGGAAGTAATGACTTCCGGAGACTACCACCTCGTGTATGATGCTGCGGATGTCTTTAGCCTGTCAAATAAATACGGCCCGGAAATGATGTGGAGCTATAACTCAACCTACGACGATGTTTCTACTGATCCTGAAATATGGACTACCGGGAATTATTTTGACGGTGGATGGGGGGATGCCGCGATTGATACATCATTTGAACACAGGTGGCCTGACCAACCTAGAAAAGAGGCTTATCTTTTTACTCATTGGAACGGTGACCAATATTCTGATTTTCCAGAGCAGACACCTTTCTGTAAAAAGTTCTTTTTCTATATTTCTGAAGATGATTTTAATGGCTATTCTTCTATTGCAAATTATCCGATCATTCGGTATGCAGATGTACTGCTTATTTATGCAGAATCGGCCAACATGGCCGCAGGTGGAGGAACAGCTCCGCAAAGCGCAGTAGATGCAATAAACCAGGTAATAGAAAGAGCCAATGGTTACGCACCTATTGCAGGACACCCATTGCTAACCACCTCAATGACAAAGGCGGACTTTGATGCTGCTGTAATACAGGAGCGGAGTTGGGAACTTGTCTTTGAAGCTTCTGACCGTTGGTTTGATATCTGCAGGAAAAGAATATTGGATGATCCGAATGTTACTGTTCGTGCTTCCGACCGTGCAAACTTCTCTGTGGATGATTACTTATTCCCGATCCCGGAAACTGATTTAAGATTAAATAATTTGCTGCAGCAAAACCCTGGCTATCCGACACCATAAAGGGGGATGTGAGAACACATGCATTTTGGTGGACGGGATGTTGTAACAATCCCTTAGGGGAAAACTTGCTGTAGCGATCAACTTGTTATTTTCACTTGACCTGGTGCTATTAATGATGTAGGGAGACATTTCAAAATTTTCTGAAATTGAATAAAAAAACAAAGGCTCCCTTCATCTTTTCACTTCTTAATGTATATCTTCTTTCTGCCGTTTTTCTGTTTCAAGCATGCAAATCTAAAATAGAAGCGACCAAACAATCAGATAATGATCCGAAGTGGGAGAAGCTTGGGCCGGGAGGAGGTGGGGCTATTTTTATTCCTACGTTTTCTTATAGTTCACCCAATGATTTCCTGTTGCGTTGTGATATGACGGGATCCTACCTGACAAAAAACGGCGGTGATTCCTATCAACAAATAAATTTTGCGAATGGAGCATCTTCATACGCATACGATCCACTTGATACAAATATCATTTATATCGGTTCAACTTTTTTAAACCGTTCAACCGATGGTGGTAAAACGTGGAAGCGGGTGTTTCCTGATCCCTCCGATGTTACAAAAGAAATATATCATGGTGACCATGCTGAACTCAGTATCGAAACCACGGATTCTTCACTGTATCATGGCGATGGCCGTATAGGTGCAATTCGTGTAGATCCGGTGCATCCAGGAAGTTTGTTTATTAGCATGGGCTCGTCTCTCATATACACTCTCGACGCATGTAAAACGTGGAAAAAAGAAATTCTTGAAGAGCCCATAATTTCGTTTTATACAAATGCGTCCAGTGCAAAAGACGAGTTGTTCATTTTTACAGAAAACAAGATTTACACATTCAACAAAACCTCACACAAGCTTCAACACAAGGATCTTTCAAAATCTGTTGCTCCAATCTTCTCGTGCTCTTCAGGAGCATTATCGAATAGTGATAAAATAATGATCTACGCATTGCACCAGGATCCCACAAAAGAGATCAACGGAGAATTTGGCTATACCGAGATCTGGCGATCAGACGACAAAGGGGAAACCTGGAATAGGATTATGGATACCATTATTACAAACGCGTCTTCAGGAATGAAACCCAGCTATTCAATGATCTCCTGTGCCGAAGCTGATGCAGGCCAGGTATATGTGGTTTGTAATCGCTACGAAGAAAAAAAGAATGATAAAATGTTGTACTGGTACGGAGCTTTTAAAACAAATGATGCAGGAGTAAGCTGGAACTGGGTTTGGAAAGGTGGCGGTGGATCGGGACAATATGGAGTAAAAGATGGAATAGGAGTTTCTAATCTTAAAGATGCATGGGTGGAGAAAGCCTTCGGTGGAGAATATATCCGGTTAATGGATGTTGGTGTTTACCCCGCAGATGGCAACGTGGCTATCGTAACGGATTGGTATCGTACAATGAAAACAATGGATGGTGGTAAAACCTGGAACCAGGTGTATAGTAACTCCATGCCTGATGGAACCTTCAGCAGCAGGGGACTGGATGTTACTACCGCATACGGTGTTCATTTCGACCCGTTTGATAGCAGCCATATTGCTATAAGTTATACTGATATTGGCTATCATCATTCTTATAATGGAGGTAAAAGCTGGAGCAGGTCAGTCGAAGGAGTTCCTGCTGAATGGGTAAATACATGTTACTGGATGGTGTTTGACCCGTTGGTTAAAGATAAGGTATGGTCAGTATGGTCGGGTATGCACGATATTCCCCGCGGCAAGATGACTCGTAATCCCCAATGGAAGGAAAATGCGAGGGGTGGTGTGTGCATATCTACAGACGGAGGCAAAACCTGGCAACCGAACGTTGAAGGCATGGGAAATAATTCACCGGCTACTTCTATCGTATTGGACAAAAAATCTCCAGTAGGAAAGCGAACGCTGTATGCAAGCGTTTACAGTAAGGGTGTATTCAAATCAACGGATGATGGTAAAACCTGGCAATTAAAAAATAATGGTCTTGATGAAAATACATGCGCATTTGAATTAACCCTCGCTGATAATGGCAATTTGTTTTTGACCGTAAGCCCTACACCTGCATATAAGAATGGAAAGAAAGGACGGGACTTCTATCCCGGCGCCGTTTATAAATCCACTGATGGAGCAGAAAATTGGTCAAAACTAAATATGCCCGCCGGCTTATTGTTTCCAAATGGTATATGTATAGATCCCCAAAATCCCAACCGGGTATACCTTGCATGCTGGGCGGATATTGACCTGGGCGACCTTGTAGGTGGGGATGTGGTAAAAGCTACAGGAGGAAATCAATCCCTCGATATGAAAGGAGGTATTTTTCTTTCCGAAGACGGAGGAAACACATGGAAGTCAATTTTTGATGAAGATCAATACGTGTATGATGTTACTGCCGATGAACACCATCCCGGCAGGTTATACTGTAATACATTCAATAGGGCTGCATACCGCAGCGACGATTACGGAAAAACCTGGAAGAAAATAATCGGGTATGATTTTCATTGGGGCCATCGTGTAATAGTAGATAATAATGATCCCGAAAGTATTTATATAACCACTTTTGGTTCCAGTGTATTACATGGGAAACCCATGGCAAATTAACAAGCATTATAAAATGAATTGCATAAGGAAGTCTTTAATATCAATAAGCAAATATGGTTTTACGTGCAAAACCTTTGCCTTTGTATTTGGATTTAGCTGGATGGTTGGCTGTACTTCACATACGTTGAAAAACAGTGCTACCGGCGATGCAGACATAAATACCGGCGACCAAAAAAAATCCTGGGAAACAGTTGGGTACGGGGGAGGTGGTGCCATGTTTTATCCGGAAGTAAGCCCTTATGATCCTGGTTATGCTTTTGTGAGTTGCGACATGACCGGGGCATATGTTACTTATAATGGCGGGGAATCATGGAGGATGTTTAATCTTCATAGCCCTGTTCATTTCTATGTTTTTGATCCCCTGGATTCCAATACCGTATATGCGAATTCCATAGCCTTATTCAAAAGTACCGACAAAGGTGTTACATGGAACCTGCTTTATCCCTCGCCTTCCGAAACCACGGGCCTGGTATTAAAAGGAGATCACGCCGAAGAGGTGGTGGTTACCCGGGATAGTACAATAAGAGAAATTCAGGCACTCGCAGTTGATCCTGAAAACTCAAAAAAATTATATGCCGTTATATCGGTAGATAAAGCTATTGCCCTATATGTTTCAAATGATGGCGGATTAAAGTGGACGAAAGAAAAGGATATGGAAGGCAGGAAAAAAAATATATACGTCATCCCATCCTCTCCAAAAGACAATCGTACCCTGTATATAACCGGAAATAATAGTATAACAGTACGGGATAGTGGAAAATGGAAAATGAACAAAGGCCCGGAGGGAATAAATATGCTTACCCATTTTGCAGGAGGCTTTGATAAAAACAGGAATAAGTATATTATTTATGCTATTTCCGGGAAATCATATTTTGATCCTGGTGGAAATAAATCCGGCATTTATTATTCTGAAGATGGAGGTGCATCCTGGCAGAACAGGCAGGATGGCCTTACCGCATTTAATATGAAGGGTGCTGATTTGCCTGAATGGAGAACCATTGCCACCTCTTCTGATCATCCCGAAGTGCTGTATGTTTCTTATAATAACATGAAAGCAAATGAGGATACTACTTTTATCGGTGTAGCAAAGAGTGAAGATTTTGGAAAAACATGGACGTTGCCCTGGAAGGATGTTATCAAAAAGAATGGCAATGTTCCTTCTGAAAACTTTAAGAGCGGCTGGATAAATGACCGTTTTGGGCCTACCTGGGGGGAGAACCCTTTTTCTATAGGCGTATCGCCGGCGAATCCTGATGTTTGCTATACCACTGATTTTGGCCGGACAGTTAAAACACTAGATGGAGGCAAAACCTGGGAGCAGGTGTACACCAGCAAGAAACAGGATGCAGGCTGGATATCAAGAGGACTGGAAGTAACCACGGGCTATCAGGTGCTTTCTGATCCCTTTGATAAAAATCATGTATTTATTTGCAATACCGATATCGGCCTTATGGAAAGTAAAGATGGAGGAGCGAGTTGGGGAAGTGCTACAAAAAATAATGGAATACTGCGTAAATGGCAGAATAGTATTTACTGGCTTGCATTTGACCCGGAACTAAAGGGAAAGGCCTGGGCAGTAATGAGCAATGTACATGATTTACCGCGGCCTAAAATGTTTCGAAAGAATGGAATCAAAGGCTACGAAGGAGGTGTTGTGGTTACTGAAGATGGAGGAAAATCATGGAAGGCAATAAGTGAAGACATTGGAGAGGCTGCTATGACTCATGTGCTGATTGATCCCTCCAGTAGGAAGGAGGCCCGTACTTTATATGTATGTGCCTTTGGAAAAGGAGTTTATAAATCTGTGGATGGAGGCAAAACCTGGAAGCAGAAAAATAAAGGAATAACCGGAAACGAACCCTTCGCCTGGCGAATAACCCGTAGGAATAAAGACGGTGTATTATTTCTCATAGTTAACAGGAGAAGCGATGATGGTAGTATAGGTAATGCCGGAGATGGTGCGGTTTATCGATCTGATGATAATGCTGAAACATGGAAACCGGTTACTCTTCCCCGTGGAACTAACGGTCCCATGAGTATAATGGCGGATGAAGAAAATAGCGGGAGACTTCTTTTGTCTGCATGGGGCAGGGTTACAAAAGATAAATTTTCGCCTGATATCGGAGGAGGTATTTTCTTATCAAAAGACGATGGCAAAACATGGACTCCCGTTCTTCAGAAAGACCAGCATATTCATGATATAACGTATGATCCCCGAAATAAAACCTATTATGCATGTGGTTTTGGCGCGTCGGCATACCGATCAGAAAATAAGGGTGAAACATGGTCGCGTATACAAGGATATAATTTTAAGTGGGGTAAAAGGGTTGACATGGATCCATCGGACCCGGAGAAAATATTTATTATAACATTCGGAGGGGGTGTATGGCACGGCCCCGCTAAAGGAGATAGAAATTCTCGGGAAGATATTGTTACCCCGGTTTTAGCCTACTAATTACTCCTTATAAATTTATTGGAACAATTGATTACTCCTGGTTAATCTTACACTACTAACCAGAGATGAAAATCAACTCTCTGCTGGTTGTTGGTGACTGCCAGGCCGCAAAACCATCCGCACGAACACGGAATAACGGCGGTGGTGGGCTTCGGATTGGTGGGTGAACACCAACAAGTAATGGGAGAACTTCATGTTACCTGCGATATTGTGCCTGTCTTTTAAGAGTTGTCCGAATATAACCTTTCAAATAAAATTTATTTTCTTTAGTTCCTTTCTTTGGTACGGAAATCGTTTCAATAAATTCAGCATCAACGTAGCCAATTATTGTATCTCCTATTTTATAATTATTATTATTCAATCTCAAATTTTGCTTTGTCACCTTGTAAGAAATCTTTTGTCCTGGTATACATATTGGGTAAGTTGTTGTTGGTTTAAAATAAAAACTGTCACCCTTAATATAAAGATAAAACTCACTTGCATATGCCGGAAGCCCATCAGAACACGTCAGCGTAATAAAGCCTTTGCCCTGGTCAGCAAAACAATATCGAATGTTATAGCCGCCTTGAACGTTTGTCAAACAATTGGCTGTATAAAGTAAGTGAGCTGTGTCAGCCGGCGTTATAGATTGGCTGCCATTTCTTGTAAACTCACCTGTACTGTCGTCTTTAAAAACTTCCCACGAATAGTCCCATTGTTTTGCAACTGAAAATGTGTCTTTCATTTTTCTTTCAACTGAAACCCTGGAAAATATGGCCTGAGCATTTGAATTTTGCCCGCCTATTAAAAGAGTTAAAAAAAATATGAACGGTTTGATGATCATCGTGAATATAGCAGATTACTTGCAACGAAATTTCTCAACACCCCTTACGAACCCCTCAAAATCTTTTCCATCTTCCTGCCCTTCGCCAACTCATCTATCAATTTATCCAAATACCGAACCTGCTGCGTCAAAGGATTCTCGATTTCCTCAACACGATACCCGCAGATTAGTCCGGTGATGAGGTTCGCGTTGGGGTTTAACGAAGCACGCTGGAAGAATGTTTCAAAAGTTACCTTTTCCTTTATTAATTCCTGCAGCTTCTTATTGTTGAAGCCTGTTAGCCATGTTATCACCTCATTTAATTCTTCTTTTGTTCTGCCTTTCGTCTCCACTTTTTTCACATACAAAGGATAGACAGAGGCAAAAGTTAGTTTTGCCATGCGTTCATTGTGTTTGTCAGTAGTATTCATGCTTTGTATTTTAGCGTTAATCTTATTGAATTTTGAAGTGGTTAAGGATAGTGGGAAACTTATTTAATACGGTATCGTTAATATACTTGTATCTCCGCATTGCGCTTTTATTAGCGTGTCTTTACCTGCCCCGGGAGTACTTACTTTTTCACTATGAATAGTTCGAGAGCCGGCGATGGGGTACACTATATAAGTAGTATCAGCCGGCAGTGTTATGCTAAAATATGAATCTGATACTTTATATGGCTCAGCAGAAGTATTGGTGATTTTCAATGTGGATGTTTGGTACATTACTGAATAACCATAAAGTACAGCATTCTCAATCAAAGGCTTGTTAAGCGTAGTCTGGCTAATGCGATTTGTTGCACATCCTTTTTGTGCAAACCAGTAATATAGTGCAGGGTCTAAATTGCGGAATATTACAATTCCACCTGTGTCAGA
>JBBSBD010000113.1:0-17803 GCA_038251675.1 Chitinophagales bacterium
AATTTTAGTTTTTCAGGCAGGCCTATTTCTTCGATCTGCCTGAATATATCATCTGTGCAGGTTGAGTTTCGAGGGTGCATTAAGGTTATATGCGGTTCATGCATTCGTGGGCTGTCGGTTGACCCGTATAAAATTTTCTTTCTTAATTTGTGGAATTCAATGTTGTCTCCTTGCGCAGGTAATAGAACGCCTTTTCCTTTATTGAACCGAGTTACTTGCCCGAAATCAATAGAAACATTGATTTCTGTGAGACTACTCAAGTTTGCTATTACCTGTTCAAGGTTATTAATTTCGTCCTCTCTGCATAAAGTAACATGGCTTTTTATTAACTCACTTTGTTTTAGGTTAAACTCTTTTCTTACACGTTCAATATTTTCCGCGTCTTTTTCCTCAACAAATAAAGTCAATTGCCTGCGGGTATTGTTTATCACTTTTATGATCTTTTTCAAGTATCAGGTTGTGTGATTTTTGGATTACCGTCACAAACCGTTTATTCTACAAAATGCCAACACACTCCAGCTATATCAATAATGTTGACTTCTTTTCCATAAGGCATTCGGGTTGGCTTTCCCAGTTTATTTTAAATCCTAATTTCTGGAAGAAATGTTTTGACCCCGGCGAACTTGAGTAGTCTACAGCAACGTGAGTGATTTTTTGCCAAAGATACTCACCGGATAATTATAAAATTATTTCCAACGCCAACTTAACAGTTCAATAAAATCAATCTGTTGCTTTGCTGTTATTATCTTAAGTTCCTTTTTTACGATAGCTACATTGTCGACTTTAAGTTTAGGAATGATCAAAGTGGAACCTGATTTTAGAGTTAAAAAAAAGTAGATGCCAGTTTCATATATTTTCTGTAATTCTGAGATAGGAACTTTCAATTCGCCGGCTTCATCAATATCATGTATCTGCTCGTGGCTGATAGTGATATTCGAGATTTTACCAAAACGATTTTTATAGGTTTCAGCTACATATTTTTTGTAGTGCCTTTTATAGTACCACTGTGAATAGAACGGATAAAAAATGATAGAAAGAAGAGCGCAAATCAGAAAATAATAAGTTAAAATGCTATCTTCATTTTGGTAAAAAAGCCATGACAAGCTGAGGAGAGCACCTGATGAAATAATCCATCTTCTTCTTCTTTGTTTTCTTACCCTGTCACTTAGAGAAGCTGTGAAAAGTTGATAATTTAAATAATCGTCCTGGGTTAGTGAATACGTAAGTGTCATGAGTGGAAAATAACAGAGTCAATCTTTAGGCGCTGGCAAATGCATAGTGTTTGGAATTCACCAGCTAAACTGTAGAAATAAAGATAGGAGAATTGGAAATGCTAATTACTTTTTCCTATAATTTTTGCCAGGTTTACTGATGGTTGTCATTTACTTCGCAAGCATAAGTTTGTTGGCAAAATATCCTACCGGGGTTAATATATCCGAAGTTAAGTCTGAGGTCATTGTGAGGTTGTTTGCTGATAAAGTTGTGATTGTATAATTTTTTTTAGGATGGACCTGTGAGATAATATTACCAAGAGAATCTACCGTAGTTAAATAAGTGTTGTATACAAAGGTGATGTGCTTATCCGGGCGCACCTGGTAAGTTAGAGTGTCTGAGTAAGCGCCTTCTTTTATATAGAGCCTTCCGTCAGTCCTAAAATCATAGTAATCACTTGTAATACCTTTGTAGACGTGACCCGCGCCGGGATTAAAAAAGGGAGGCGATTGCCCTACAAAAGAAGAGTCTGTTACAATATTCCATCTGCCAGCTATCGCGTCAGAATATTCTTTCTTACATGAAATTAATCCTGCGGTGATAGCAGTAATTAGGGAAACGGTAACAATTAGTTTCATACTCGGGTGATTTACGCAAATGACATGAATAGCCTGGTTAACGTTGCTCGACTAACGGAAATTTTTTCAACTCTCTTTGAGCCTTATCATAATAGCTTCGAGGCTTCATGCCAGAGCATAACTTTACGATTATTTGTGAAGAGGAGTATTCAAACATTTACCAATGCTGATTCTTGAATGTAAAGCCACTTTTTTGCTGATATCCTGGTATCACTGGTTTATTTTTTTCTTCCCACAAATCTTATTACCGACCCCGTTCCATTATGAAACAGCCCCTCGCTTAATTCAATTTCTTTTTCTTCCAACTCTATTACTTCATAGTTAGCAAAGTCCGATTTTATTTCATCAATGGAGAATAACATGGCTATGTCTTTCGGGCCGCCCACTTTTTCGTTCTTAGAGATAAAGCCGATGTGTTTCTTACTGAACGCTTCAAAAATGACCGTTCCACCTTTACGCAAATACTTGTCGAGTGTATTATGGTATATTGATTTAATATCTGCCGGAAAGTGCGCATAAATTAGTGCAATTGCATCAAATTGGTTTGCCTTATAATTTAATTCCTGCAATTCGCCAACCTGGTACTCGATCATCACTTTATAATTTTCTGCGAGCAGGAGCGCTTTCTTTTTTCCTTCGGTGCTTATATCAAATGCTGAAACAGCCCACCCAAGTTTAGCCGCAAAAACTGCATTGCGTCCTTCGCCTTCTGCTGGAAAAAGTATGGCCCCAACGGGTAATTTCTCCAATTGCTCTTTTAAATAATTGTTAGGCTGCTCGCCATAGGCAAACTCGTCTTTACTATATCTGTCATTCCATCTGTTGACCCAGGAGTTATTCATATTTTGTATTGTTTTTTAAAAAGTTCACCGTACCAGCCGGTTCATCTTCATGTCTTCAATGACTTTTTGAGCAAGTATTTGGTAGGGTTTCTCCTGTGTAAAATCAATAGCTATATTCAAAATCAATTCCCATACGGGGTTATCAGCAGTTGCCCTATCATAAAGTGCAAGTTGATAATTCTGCTCAATTTGATTTGTATGTACAGGATCTGTAATAGTTTTTTCGTTGACACCTGCGGCAGACTTCGGAGCAACTATTAAAACCGCATCGTGAGATATATACGATGTTGGTTTGCTGACACTCTTTGCTAATGCGGCATCACCATTTACTTCGAATTTATTTTCGAGGATAATATCGGCTTTATATAATTCCACTGTAAGCGCTTCATAAAGATGGTCAAAAAAAAGCCTGCTGGCAGACGTGCCAAATCCCTCCATCATAATGGTTTTATAATGCCTGGGCGTAAAATTATATTTGGTCACCTGCATGGAAAAACCTTTTGGCAGATCGTTCGTGCTTCCGCAGGAAACAACGCATGGCAGTGCTATAAATAAAACGGCTATATTTTTTCTAATCGTAGTAAACAAGACTACAAATTTTGTTTACTGAAAATACTATTTAAGAAACATTTTATAGCCATGTTATTTGCAGCCGGTAAAATAATGTTGCCAATGGTTTACTATTTTCTGCCTAACCACCCAATGAGTATAAAAAAGCTATCGCATCTATCATTGCATATAAAGCCCCTTAGGAGATTTATTTAGGAATAATTTCTTATTGCTTTTAAAGGCCAGCGCTATTCTTATGCAGGAGAAATTGCAATAATTTTAGCTATTGGCATTTTGTTGCGAAGAAGCCAGCGGAATGCTGAAATAAAAAACAGATCCCTCACCGTCCTTACTTTTTACCCGTAATTTCCCATTATGCTTTTTGGCTATTTCAGAAGATATATATAAACCCATATCCAATCCGGTAAACGAAAACACATCGTCATTTTTTGCCCTGTAAAAGCGTTCAAATATCTTTTCCTGCTCGTACTCTTCAATGCCCATATCAAAGTCTTTTATGGAGCAGATAACATTACTTTTTTCCAGGTACATGTTTTCCAGGTACATGCCGGCAATAATATTTTTAGACTTTGGCGAATATTTAATTGCATTTTGAACGAGGTTAGTTATCACCTGGCCGATCCTATCTTTATCGCCAAAAATTTCAGCCATGGGAAATCCGGTGTATTCGATAACGTAAGCAGGGTTGTCCCGCCGGAGATCATCTATTGCTAATCATCTGTGATATTTTTTTGGAAATTCCGATACCCTTGCCCAGTGAAATTAGTTGCGATGCCTCAGCGAGTCCGTTATCCTTCCTTAAACTTATGTAGGTTAACGAAAAAGCAATCCTCTCTTTTAAAAGCTTATATAATGAATCAATAAGTTGCGCGTGAAAGGGATTGTCAAAGGTTAGATATGAGAGCTTGCGAACATGTTTGATAACGTTGACAGATTCGGAATTAACGGAGGTCAAAAAAGAAGTATCCGCCGTGATTACATAAGACCCCGGCCATTGCTTTGAATTTCCTTGGATAATAACAAATAGTATTGGATTCATTTAATACATCCTGAGTACGGTCCACCCATTTTTGAGAATCTACGATTGTTGCTTTGGTCTTGAAGGCAATAATAATCTCGATAGCTATCAATAGTATTCTGAAACCAAGAAAAATGTTGTATCATTCATGAATATTAAGAGGGCATTACAAATCCTCCGTTGGTTGGGCTATAATAATTTTTCAATTAATACCGCGCTTTATCAAAACTGTCTTTTTTATGTCATTAGAATATGACAATACTGCCCAAAAGCTGCTTGCTGAATTTCCGTTCCGTCGCACAATTATTTATTAATAATTTCCTTTAACTTATGTAATCATCGGGAGTGGATATGTTTTTGTTTTAAGTGAAGGATACTTACTACATACTTAGAAAGGCGGCAGCAAATTCTCAGTGTGTAATATATTCTATCGGATTTTTAAACAAATCAGGGAAAAGAAAAAACCGAAACAATATTTTTACACACATAGTACCCGGGGCAACCACTTTCATTCAAAATGCATTTATACAATTATATGCGCCGACACTTTGCGTTTTTTATTTTGCTCACGTTATCTACTCCTGTAATCGCGCAGTCTCATAAAGTCTTCGGCAAAATAATCAACACAAGGCTGGAGCCGCTTGCATTTGTAAGTGTTGAAGTGAAGGGAATAAAAGCCGGAACCATCACCCACGAAGACGGAATGTATCAACTGGAAATTGATGAGGGTAAATATGATTTCGTCTTTAGCATCGTCGGCTACCGTACACAAGTAGTTACCATTATAGTAGGTAAAAATGATGCAGAACAAAATATCATTCTTGAAAACGACACTTCGCAGGGCCTTGCGGAAGTGATAATAAAAGGAAAAGACAGAGCCGCGGAAATCATCAGGAATGTGATTCGAAATAAGGAAGCAATCACTGGATCGGGAGGGGCCTATTCCTGCAAAATTTATATAAAAGCAGTACAGGAAGATTCATCTGCAAAGAAGAATAAGAAGGCGGAAAAAAAAGAAGCAAAGGATACTGCCAATGCAGATCTTAATCGTATGGCTATGGCCGAGGTGGCTCTTATATACGACTATGAATCACCCCAACGCACAAAGGAGGAGAGAACGGGTGTTACCAAAGGAAGAAAGGCAGACGGCTTATTTTATTTATCAACTACAGAAGGGGATTTTAATTTTTATAACAACCTGGTAAAGGTTCCTTCTGTTTCGGAAGTACCTATTCTCTCGCCTGTAAGTTACAGTGGGCTGCTGGCTTATAAATATAAAACGCTGGCTATAAAAAATGATGCGGGCAAAAGAGTGTTCGTTATAAGTGTGAAGCCCCGCCAGTTGAGCAATGCGACTGTAGAAGGTGAAATCACTATCGCCGATAGTTCGTGGGTTATACTGCATACCGATTTTATTTTGCCTGAATATCATTTACCTGAGTACGATTTTTTTGAGGTGCAACAGGATTATGATTACGTAAATAATCATGCGTGGATGATTACCAGGCAACGATTTACTTACGCATCAAAGGCTGGCAAAAAGAAAGTCTCAGGACACACAACCGTTTCATATAAAGATTATCAATTGAATAAAACCTTTGATAAAAAATATTTCGGGGTGGAAGTGAGCGCTACTGCGCAGGAAGCTTATGAGAGAGACAGTACCTTTTGGCAAACAACCCGTACAGAACCGCTTACTCAAAAAGAGATTCGCTTTGTGCGATATAAGGACAGCATTTATTCGGCAACGCACACAAAAAATTATTTAGATTCTATGGATAGGGTGATCAATAAAATTACCTTAAAAAATGTATTGCTTTTAGGGCAAACATTCAATGACCATGAAAAGGAAAGACGCTGGTATATACAGCCAATCTCGTCATTTTACCAGCCGCTTCAGTTTGGAGGCAGTCGCATTTATGTGTCGTTCATGTACAACAAAACGTACCCTTCTAAAAAGAATATTTCTTTGTCAAATAATATTAGTTATGGCATCCGCAATCATGATGTAAACGGTGGCATCACTTTTTCCAAATTATACAATCCGTTTACCCGTAGCTACTATCGCATTACAGTCGAGCGCCAGTTCCAGTATATTTTCCAGGGAGATGCATGGATAAATTTATTGAAACGAAGTAATATTTACCTGAACAATAGCCTGGGGCTGGGGCACAACTTCGAAATTGTAAATGGTTTGTTTTTATTTACTGATGTGAATATTGCCTTACGAAGATCCGTAAGTGATTATAAAACGAATGACCAGGTTGATAGCCTTTTTGGTAATATACTGGAAGATAACGAGGCTGTTTACTTTAAACCATACAATGCTTTTTATGGCCAGGTAAGATTGGAATACACTCCACACCAGCGCTACGTTCGCGAGCCAAAGGAAAAAATTATTCTCGGATCAAAGTGGCCCACATTTTATATGATGTGGCGCAAAGGAATTCCGGCTATCCTTCGCAGTAAGGTAAATTTTGATTATATCGAGACAGGGATAGGACAGGAAATAAAGCTTGGCCTCGCCGGTATTTCCAGATATACATTTCGCACAGGTACTTTTCTTAGCCGAAAAGACCTGCGGCTGGTAGATTATAAGTTTCAGCGCCGTGGTGATCCTGTGTTATTCTTAAACCCCAATGAAGCTTTCCAGTCGCTGGATTCTACCTTCCCCGTGTTTAATCGCTTTTATGAAGCACACTACGTACACAACTTTAATGGCGCCATCATCAATAAAATTCCCTTGTTAAAAAAACTGCAGTTGCGTGAAGTAGCCGGTGCAGGATTCTTAATTGCCCCTGAGCGTAACCTCCGTTATGGAGAAGCGTTTGCCGGTGTAGAGCGGGTATTTAAATGGCCTTTCAATCCATTAACTAAATTTAAGCTGGGTGTATACGTGGTAGGTTCTGCCGCCAATAAATTCAATAACCCGGTACAGTTTAAAATTGGAATTACTACATGGGATAAGGTGAGGAATAAATGGTTTTAAAGAAGACTTTCCTGGGATAAACATATTGGTGTCATGTTAAGTATGTGTTGATCTATATCCCAGAAAGACACTGAGGCCACAAAGTAATTTCATTGGCGTCCTTACTAATCGCTGAATTAATTCAGGTGTATCCTCGATTAAAAAAACTATAATTGAAATTGAACACCGGTAAAAATTTGGTAATCACCAGATCCTCCGGGGCCAATGGTATATACTCCTGTTGCTTCTGTGACTGCCTTGTCCAGGGGTGTTTGTTTTATTTCGTGAGAAATCAGGAAGGGAAAATAGAAATAAAGGGCTGCTCTTTTAAATTTATAAGTTATACCTGGCTCTGCTGATAAGGTATAGCCGGAGCGCCTTATTCCGTCACTGGAACCAATCAAATCATGAACAGGAGCACCTTCATCTCTTAAGCCTGCAGAAAATGCCCAGTGTTTAAAGTTTAAATTCATTCCTGCACGAATTGAGAATACGTCAAGCACGCTAACATCATAACCTCCCAGTCGAGCGATAAGTGGTACCAAAGGTTTCCCCTGTGTATATTGCGTGCCGTTTATATCGGTAGGGTTTATTAAGTAGTAAAAGTTTCCGTAGAGGCCAACGATTTTCTTTGATCCAAAAAAGTAAAAAGTATTTAGTTCTGTAATAATTCCGGTGCCACCGTCACCCAACTGAATCGCGGGATTAATTAATGATAGTATTCTGGTTGTATCATTCCTGTAAAAATATCCCTGCTTTTTATAATCTCCTGTGGGAAATTTAATTCCCAATCCCAACTGGATATTACCTTTCTGTCTTATCGTAGGTTTTAACAGCCATTTGAATGCTACGAATTGAAGATCACCTATACCAAAAGTGCTCGTCGTATGTCGTGGAGTGTTAGCGCCGCCGTGTTCAGACGTTGTCGAACGGCTGTTAGCCGATATAGGGAAGTTGAAATCAAGCGACCACCCATTAGGTAAAAGCTTTGTAACCCCAAGATCCATTGAATAGGACTTAATAATATTTTGATTTGGCGCGGGGGTCTTCTGGTCCACCTTTCCCTTATAATCACGATAGGCTTTAAAATACCGGCTACTGATGTTTATTTGCCAACTTGAAGTAGAGAACGAATTACTAGTTAAATCGTATTGTCCAGGACCTGAAATGTTGCGGACAATTATGCATCCCTGTGAGTGAGCAACCTCGCTTACAATTATTAATGCAAGCGAAATGATGACTAACTTTTTCATGGTTGTATATTTTAAAAAATTTCTATTTTGTGAACAGGATGCTGCCCTTGCTCTCAAACGTCAACGAATGGCGATTACGAAACCCACTTCATCATTTTCAAAGTTTATTGGGCTGCAGTTTTTTTAAAAGTATTTCTTTGCGGCTTCGCGAAACATCAACCGCTGTGCCATTACTCATGAGTAAATAACCGCCTTCTCCTTTAACGTATTTCTCCACTTCATTCAAATTAACCAGGTAAGAGTGATGAACCCTGGCAAAAGAATAATCTTCCAGCATTTCTTCGATATCTTTTAAAGTGCGTGAAGCAATTATTTTTTGCTTGTTCTTTAAAAATAAACAAGTATAATTCCTGTCAGACTCGCAACTAATAATGTTCTCCACTAAAACCATTTGTAAACCTTCCATCGTGGGGATAGCTATTTTATTAACAGCGATAGTCGGGTGATTTAATTTTTGTAATAGAACTTCTATTTGCTGGGGAAGTGGATGCTTCACACTGTTAACGGCTTTTTCAACCGCTTTCTTTAATTCTTCCCAGTCAACGGGTTTTAACAAGTAGTCTAAAGCGCTGAACCGGATAGCCTTGATTGCATATTGATCATAGCTTGTGGTAAAAATTAAATGATAATCTATCTCATGCAATTTCTCAAGCATTTCAAACCCATTCATATACGGCATCTCAATGTCGAGGAAAAGTATCTGCGGCTTCTTATCATTGATGGAACGTAAAGCACTTGCAGCAGAATAACAGATGTCAAGGATTTTCACATCCGGGCAATGACGTTCCAACAATGTGGCTAACGCTTCACAGCTATAGGGTTCATCGTCAACTATGGTTGCGGTTATCATTGACTTCCTTTTATGTTTGAGAAACTACTTGTGTTAAATCCTTATAGTTCATTTTCAATATTACCCTTGTGCCAGCCGCGTTACCTTCATCGTTAGTGAGGTCTTCAATATTGAAAAACGTTTGATTGTCAAAATCTTTGTTAAGTAATGCAAGTCGCTCTGCAGTTATTTGAAGTCCGAGTGATTTCTGTTTTTGTGCTGATTTACTTTTGATCTCTTCCGCTTTAACTCTACCGATGCCGTTATCAGTTATAGAACAAGTCAATGTTCTTTCGTCAACGCTAAGTTCGATTTCAAGATGTCCCTGTCCCTCTTTATGCATTAATCCATGCCAGATGGCATTTTCAGCAAAGGGTTGGAGGAGGAGAGGAGGAACAAAGACATTGCCGTCATCAATGGAATTGATAAAAGTGATACTATAGTCAAACGCATCTTTAAATCTAAGTTTTTCCATATCCAGGTAGAGGCAAAGCATTTCGAGTTCATCTTCCAAACTTATAAATGGCTTTTTAGAATTAGTCAACACGGTTCGTATCAAACGGGAAAATTTCGTAAGATAATTTGACGCGGCTTCCGTTTCGTTTTTAAGGATGAAACGATTAATAGAACTAAGACAATTAAAAATAAAATGTGGATTCATTTGTGCACGCAATGCCTGCATCTCAAGCTCTGTTACGTGTTGCTGAAGCTCTGCTTGTTTACCCCTGTTTTCCAGCTTCTCATTCTTTCTTTTTAGTGAAAGATTTTTGTAAATAATCACTCCTGCGAATGCAACAATAAGAAAGCATGCGATTAGTATCCATTTTAATAAAGCTTCCTGTTTTAATCTTTCTTCTTTAATCTTATTTTCCCTGCCGAGCATCGACAATTGATCCCTTTGTTTTTTGAAAGCTTCCTGTTGTTTATAAATTGAAAGTTTCCAAAGAAACTGGTTGTTTACAATCGAATCTTTTAATTCGGTAAACTCCTGCAGAAAAAAGTAAGCGCTGTCATTCCTGTGAAGTTGGTTATACAACCTGGACAGCAACATCGCTCCTTCGAGCGTAAATTGCTTGGCCCCGGAATTTTTTGCAATTGAATAAGTTTCCAGTGCATACGAAAGTGCAGTTTCATTTTCGCCCTTTTTTAGATAAGCTTTTGCGGCATCCATAAGTACACGCATGAGATCCCATTTGTCATTTCCCTGCCTATATTTTTCAATGGGTTTTAAAAAAATGGCCAGCGCGGAATCGTACTGGTTTTTGGATAGTAAGGTCTCTCCAAAACTGATGCGTGCCATCTCGTTAGTGGTGTCGGTATGAACGGATCGAAGCAGCAAATCATAAGAACTATCGGGCTGATTTTTTAGCCGGTATAAAATTCCCAGCATCTCAAAATAAGTCCAGTTGAGCGTGAAATTATTTGCGTTGTGCGCATTTGCATACCGGAACCCCTGGTTATAATAATCCAACGCGTCTTCATAAGATCCTGCTGCCTTGTATAGTTGCCCCATGTTGAAAAATGATAAGGTTACGCACATATGATCGCTCATTTTTTTTCGTATGGCGAGGCTTTTATTGCTATAGTAAAAGCTACTGTCATAGTTTCCCAAAGTTGCATAGATCATTCCTATCCAGGACCACGTTTTTCCTTCTCCTTCCCAATCACCCAATTTTTCGAGGTAGGTAATGGATTTTTTATCGGATGCCAAAGCTTCCTCAAAATTATCCTGCGAATACAGGGCCTGACCGAGCCAAACATTGGCCCAGCCCAATCCGTAGTCATTTTGGAGATCTTCAAATATGTTGACGGATTGCCGCAGATATGTTTCAGCGGCCGGAAAATGTTTCCTGAAAATTTCAGCCACACCGAGCAACATTAAAGAGGTAGCTCTCCCTTTTTTATAACCCATGCTTTGAGCTTCGGCATAAGCAAGTTCTGCCAATTTTGAAATTGTGTCGGCAGCGGTCATTGATGGCCACCAGTATTCTATGCCAATAGCATTGAGGTTATCTATGCGTTGAATGCCGCGGGTTGTTGGTAGAACTCTTTTTAAACTGTCTATCTTTTTGTAGTCAGGGTGCTGCGCTATTAAAATAGTAATGGAGGCAAACAATATACCAGTAAGAAAAAGTATCTTTTTTTTTGCGGGCAGCATATAGATTCTATCAGTAGTTTGAAATGATAAACCAGCATAAGTCCCTATGTCAAAGGTTGCAGTTGGCAAACCTCTTTTAAAGTTACTGACAATGTGGATTTAAATCAACTTGTTTTAGCGAATATATTTTTAATAGTCAGCAAGCTATATTGGAAATTTTCCAATGAACGCATAGAAATGATAATTGGCGGTTTTCATTGATCAATTAGCGAAAGTACGAGCCGGTTTTCTTCAATAGAAGTTTACGGAAGAGTAATCAAAAATGAATGGTAATACCTTTCCAACATCCTCCCAGGGTGTTGAAATCATTACGTATTTACATCCCCCTACTTAAAAAAACTAAAGGTTTGGGATTGTAAGTAGTCTATCAAAATTAATAAACGTGATTTTTTGACATTGTCAAACTGGTAATTCGTTCCTTCAAACTATCCCTGGTTTCCGTGAGTTGATCATTTACACTTCCAACATGGCTGGTTACGGAATAATTTAGAGTTACGTTTCCTTTCATTAACTATTAAATTAATCCAAAATGAAAAAGTCAATTAAGAGAAAATATATAGCAGGTGTATCATTATCCTTGAATACTTATCGAAAGAAAGAAATTATTAAAAGCCTTTTTCTATTAATGTTCCTTACTATCACAGTCCTAAGCTGCAGCAAATCATCAACCTCAGTTGCGGTAATTCCTCCATCCCCTATTTGTACGACCGGATTCTGTATGCTTACGTCCCATAAGTGGACCATTAAATCAGAAGTGATTAGTACCAATATTGGGAATTATACATATCAAACTGAACAGTTGAGTACCATACCTTGGGCAACATTTTTATTTAGGACAGATTCAACATATACTATCTATACAGGTTACACTAACAAGTATTCTTACGCAGATACTGCGAAAACACTGATTCTAAACCAGGACAATCTTTCCCTTCATTTCGGCATTGATTCTCTCGCTCAATTTTTTCTAAGATTGGACGGCCTTCGACTTCAGATGCATCCCAGGACTGACTATAGCCCGGAAGCCAGCTATGCGATAAGTGCTGTTGCGGGCAGTTTGCACAATGATTTCGGAGTAGATACCTCTGCGGTAAAATATATACAACCAGTGTTTACTTATGTTTATTGACAATTAAATTTATCTACTGGTAAGCTTTCGCAAACTACTCAAATGTGGTATTGATCGATCAATAGTAAGGCACGGCCGGTGTATAATACTGACAGTATCTTTTACGTAGCCTTTTTAAATACTAATCACTAATTATTCACATTAAAAATAACAATCATGAAAATGTTTATGAAATCAATGCTTCTTGTAATTGGAGCATCATTTATTTTATTTACGGGATGTAAAAAAAACGATCATCCCGGTTCACCTTGTGAGCAATCCGTGACAGACGAAAATAATGCGGATGTTCAGAATTCAGAAGCAGTAAAACGTGGCGCCGATGTACCGGCAAAATGGTATACTCTCGCCATCAAATTATCGCGTTCTACTCCCAATCAAAATGCGGGACCCATCATTGCAAGAACATTTGGCTATATGGGGCTCACATTGTATGAATCAGTTGTGCCAGGCATGCCTAAATACCAATCTATCCAAAAGCAGTTAAATAGATTGCCGGCGCTACCTAAAGTGAATTGTGGAGACAATTATTTTTATCCTGCCTGCGCAAATGCTTCGTTAGCCAATATGGTTCATCACATGTTCGGCAATACTTCTACAGCACAAAATTTTACAATTGATTCATTGGAAAATTCATTCAACGCATTGTTTGCATCAATAATTCCAAAGGATGTAATCGACCGTTCATTAGATTTTGGCCGGGGCATATCAAATGCTATTTATTCATGGTCTGCTTCCGATGGAGGGGACCAGGCTTACCTTAACCCGTTTCCATCCACCTATATATTGCCTGCGGGACCGGGGCTATGGGTTCCTCAGCCGGGGCAATTTGCTCTGCTCCCTTATTGGGGTAATAACCGGACTTTTATTAAAGACAATGCAGCAACTACGCAGCCACCAGCTCCGCCAGCCTATTCCACTGATCCTTCGTCAAAATTATACATGGAAGAGTTGGAAGTCTATAATGAATCCATCAACCAGGATGCGGAACACATAGCTATAGCCAGGTATTGGGCAGCGTTACCACCACCTTGTGTATCACTATCTATTTTAAGTTCTGTTCTTGCCAGTAAGAATGCCACTCTCTCTGTCACAGCAGAAGCATATTGCAAAGTCGGTATGGCTACTTCCGATGCCATGGTATCATGTCACAAAACCAAATACGTGTACAATCAATTAAGGCCTATTACTTTTATCCGTGAAAACATTAATCCGGCATGGGTGCCCTTACTTCCAACACCTCCATTTCCAGATTACACTTCTGCACATTCTGTACAAACTGGTGCAGTTGCCCGGGTTCTCGCGGATATTTTTGGTGACAACACCACATTTACGGATAACAGTATAAATGATCTTGGATTTACTCCAAGAACTTATACCAAATTTTCTGACTACGCAAATGAGGTAGGGCTTTCACGCATCTATGGAGGGATACATGTTCGCAGCTCCAATTTCATTGGTTTGGAATGGGGAAATGTTGTAGGCATGCATGTAAGTGCACTCAGATTTAAGAAGAATTAAAGACTTGCTCGTCATGGGAATCATTGCCACCTCTTTTATAGCCTAATGTTAATTTATTCGGTACATGATTTTTGATAGCATGAATTTTTTGATAAAGGTTGCTGCAGGTAATTTTCTTGCAGCAACTTTTATTCATTTTTCCTGCCAAAAAAAATTCCTATGCCCGGATTGTAATAGCAACCATCCAATAGTTGCGCCTGCAGGCAGAGCACCTTATTAGTTATTGATACTCCTTCCCCGGTTCAATATAAGGCTGTGTTGTAAATACGGTGCCCTTAATCGATTATTTGTTGAATATGATCAGAACTAATCATAAATTTATCATCATTACAAATTCAATTTTGGTATGAAAAACAAACGTCGGGATTTTATAAAACTTACAAGCGCTGCCGGTTTTGGCATAGCCACGAATATGTTTAATGGATTTGCTTCAGAAAAAAATCAGCCATCTAAACCAGATTTTATGAATGTAACTAATAACAATCCCGATGAAAAGGACCTCAGCATTATTGGCTTATATGGCCCATGGGCTGCTTCGTTAAACGAAAATAAATTGCCTTCTCTTTCTTTCAGGAGAAATGAATTTAATAATGTTGAAACCTGGCGAAGTAAAGCGAGGCAACATTTGACAGATAGATTGTCTATTCCTGAAATTGGCGGCATGCCTAAAGTGATTGTAAAAAAGGAATATGAATTTGATGGTTTGCACATAGAAGAATTAAGCTGGCAATTGCCTTACGGACGTGCAACAGAAGCCATCTTACTGAAACCATTAAACGCTAAAGGTAAATTACCGGGCATTCTCGCCTTTCATGATCATGGAGGTAATAAATATTTTGGCAGAAGAAAAATTACGAAGACTTCTAATGAACAACACCCATTAATGACAGCACACCAGCAGGAATATTATGAAGGCCTGGCCTGGGCAAATGAAATTGCAAAGCGCGGTTATGTTGTGCTTGTTTCTGATGCGTTTACTTTCGCCAGCAGAAGAGTGATGATGCAGGATTTGCCCGAGCACATGCGTAATGGGCTTACAGATGAAAATCCGGAAGATGCAAAAAATATTGAAACATATAATCATTGGGCGGGTGAGCATGAACATGTAATGGCGAAATCATTATTCAGCGCAGGAACAACATGGCCGGCAGTATTTTTTGCGGAAGATCAAAAAGCGCTGGATATATTATGTTCACGCGATGATGTGGATGCAAATCGTATTGGTTGCGGCGGCTTATCTGGTGGGGGCATTCGTACTGACTATATGGGCGGGCTCGATCCCAGGATAAAGTGCGCCGTTGCGGTTGGCTTCATGACTACCTGGAAAGACTTTATTTTGAATAAATCGTACACGCATACATGGATGACTTATGTTCCATTGTTACCAAATGAATTGGACTTTCCCGAAATTTTAGGATTGCGTGTACCGCTTCCTACATTAGTTTTGGATGACGAAGAGGATGGGCTATATACCTTGCCTGAAATGAAACGTGCAGATAAAATCTTAGGTGAAATTTATACAAAAGCAAATGCACGTGATCATTACAAATGTTCTTATTACCCGGGCCCTCATAAGTTTGATAAGAAGATGCAGGCGGAAGCATTTAATTGGTTTGATAAATGGTTAACCCCTCACCCCTGAAGGGGAACAAAAGCGATAATAGTTTTTTTGTATTCAAATATGTAACGATAATGAAAAGTAATCGTAGAAAATTCCTTCAATATTCCGCTCTTACAGGAATAGGTTTGGCAGGTGTTGATAAGATAAAAAGTTATGGCTCCGGTTCTTTACACGACGAATCTTTATTAAAAGACGTGAATAAATCGCGTAAGCAGCACTTTAATATGAGTGGCTATGCCGCACCTAAATTAGATGTTGTCCGTATTGGTTTTATTGGATTAGGCAACAGGGGACCTGCCGCAGTAGGCCGCATGAAACGTATTGAAGGTGTAGAAATAAAAGCACTGTGCGACCTGCGGCCGGAGAAAGCGGAAGCTGCAAAAAAATCATTGGAAAATACCGTTCATAAACCAGGAGTATATACCGGCAATGCGGATGAATGGAAAAAATTATGTGAACGCCCGGACATTGACCTTGTGTATATCGCCACCAATTGGAGCATGCATACACCAATGGCAGTATATGCCATGAATCATGGTAAACATGTATGCATAGAAGTTCCCGCGGCTAGAACAATTGATGAATGCTGGCAACTTGTGGAAACATCTGAACGCACAAAAAAGCATTGTATGATGCTCGAAAATTGTTGTTATGATTTTTTTGAACTGCTAACATTGAATATGGCAAGGCAAGGCTTGTTTGGCGAGATCGTGCATGGTGAAGGCGCCTACCTGCATAACCTGCTCGAAGGAAATTTCTCCAAAGAAAAATATTGGAACATGTGGCGGTTAAAAGAAAATTTCAGAAATGGAAACTTATATCCTACGCATGGCTTAGGGCCAATTGCACAGTTGATGAATATCAACCGCGGTGATAAAATGGATTATTTAACAGCGATGTCATCCAACGATTTTACAATGGAACCAATGGCAAATGAACTTGCTGCCAAAGATGAATTTTACAAACCTTATGCAAACAAAAAATTCAGAGGCAACATGAATGTAACTACTATTCGAACTGATAAAGGGCGTACCATCATGTTGCAACACGATGTAAGCTCGCCCAATATTTATTCACGCATTCACAAGATTACCGGCACTAAAGGAACTGCATTAAAATATCCCGAACCGGGAAGAATTTCTTTTGAAGAAGACTGGATCAGTGAAGATGAATACAAAAAACTCGAAGAACAATACCGGCCCCCGATTGTAAAAAAAGTAGGTGAACTCGCTAAGCAGGTTGGTGGCCACGGCGGCATGGATTTTTTAATGGATTGGCGTACGATCGATTGCCTCCGCAATGGATTACCTCTTGATGAGGATGTATATGATGCTGCGCTTTGGAGCTCAATTGCACCATTAAGCGAATGGAGTGTTGCAAATCGTTCTAACTCGATTACTGTACCTGATTTCACAGGTGGTTCATGGAAAATAAATAAGCCAGTGGATACAGCATTGGAAAAAGGCGGGAATACAAAAGTTTTAGTATAAATAATTTCTGAAAGTAGGCCTGTGCGTTATATGAACAGGCTCTCAATTAAAACTATGAATATTAAAATATTTAAAACTGCAAATGAGTTAGGAAAAACAGCAGGCTCTGCTGCAGCGCAATTAATTCGAGAAGCCATCAGCAGCGATGGCTCTGTAAATATTATTCTTGCCACCGGTACCAGCCAGTTTGAAACATTGAATCAATTGATTTCAGAAAAGGATATCGACTGGAGTAAAGTGGTGATGTTTCATCTTGATGAATACATCGGTTTACCGGTAACACATCCTGCAAGTTTTAGAAAATATTTACAGGAAAGATTTTTATCAAAAGTCCCTGCATTAAAAGCCGCTTATTTAATAAACGGCGAAACCGATGCGGAAGCTGAATGTGAGCGGTTGAATAATTTGATCAGTAAACACCCGATTGATGTTGCTTTGGTAGGTATCGGTGAAAACGGGCATCTTGCTTTTAATGATCCGCCTGCAAATTTTGAAACGGAACAGCCATATATAATTGTGGAATTGGATGAAGCATGCAGGAACCAACAATTAGGAGA
>JBBSBD010000114.1:0-17564 GCA_038251675.1 Chitinophagales bacterium
CGATGAAAATAAAGGTGATGGAAAAAGATTATTGACGGGGCATGATAATGGCGTAATTACTTTAAATATAGCAGAGGCTGATGACGCTCTCCGGGAAATGGCCCGCAATAATATGGATGAAGTTTACAGGACTTTATTGGGGCATTTTCGCCACGAGATCGGGCATTATTACTGGGACCAGTTAATAAAAAATACTAAAAGATTATTGCCGTTTAGAAATCTTTTTGGCGATGAAACTTTCGATTATGCGGAAGCACTCAAGCAACACTATAACAAAGTGCCGTCAGACGCGTGGAAAGATAATTTTATAAGCGCTTACGCCAGCTCACATCCATGGGAAGACTGGGCAGAAACCTGGGCGCATTATTTACATATAGTAGATACCATGGAAACAGCTTATTCTTTTGGTATGTCATTAAATCCAAGATCGGCAGATCCTGGAAATGAATTAAGCGCCAAAGAAGATATTGATCCATATATCACCGGTAATTTCAAAGCTATTATGCAGAGATGGCTACCGCTTTCTTTTGTTATGAACAGCCTGAACCGTAGTATGGGCATGAAAGATTCTTATCCTTTTGTGATCAATGAAGCAGTAGAAAAGAAATTAAATTTTATTCATGAAACCATAAAGGGCAAAGCAATGGCGTAGGAAAAAGCATTAATCAAATCAATATACTTATCCTACTCGGCAAGTCTTTTTACATCCACAGAAACTTTAAGTTCATGAGAGTGGCTGCTCATAATAACCCCCTTTAATGGAATGATATCAAAATAATCGCGGCCCCAGCCGATCGTGATGTATTGTTCATTAGCCAATTGATTATTGGTAGGATCAAAATCAACCCAGCCCATGCCGGGAATGAAGACTGCTATCCACGCATGGGATGCATCTGCGCCTGTAAGTTTTTCTTTACCGGGAGGCGCCAGCGTTTCGAGGTAACCGCTCACATATCTTGCAGCATGGCCCATGGAATGAATACAGGAAATGGCAAGGTGTGCAAAATCCTGGCAAACTCCTTTGCGTTCTTTCATTACAACAGACAATGGTGTTGAAATAGTGGTAAAGCCGGGAGTAAAAGTAAAGTCATTGTAAATGCGTTTTATAAGATCAAATGCTGCTTCAAATAGTGGCCTTCCTGCAGGGAAAGATTTCTCTGTATATGTTTTTATATCACTCCTTACAGCGGTTATTTCCGTTGGATGAATAAATTGTTTTTCGCTAAAAAATTCTCCCGTAGAAACATCAAGCATTTTTTTTACACTTTCCCAACTTTGCACCGGATATGATATTGGGGCTTGCGGTTGATTTATTTTTTCAACCTTTGACCTAACAGTAACTGTTAGTGCTTCATGCTCCTGTTCAACTACAAAATAATACAACCGGTTGCCAAAAAAATCTACATGCTCTTCCAATATTTCCGGCGATGGAGTGATAATAATATTGAATTCTTTACAGGTTTGGTTATCGGTATTTCGTGGCGTTAGTGCCGCAATATTATGGCACAAACTTACCATCTCGTGGTAGTTATATTTAGTAGTATGTACAACAGAATAAAGCATTTGACTAAAAGCATCACACAAGGTTCGCCGTATATAATTGCTTTTGAACCTCGTTGTGTTTAAAATATGTTTTGGAAATTAGTATTGAAGTGTCGGAAAGCAGCGAATATAATTTATCCAGGAAATTATGAAGCTCATAATACTCATTGCTGGCAGGATCATGCTTTGTGAGTTTCACCAGGTCCACCTGTTCCATCAAAGAGTCTGCTTCGTGCATATTACGTTGCTTTTCATTCAGCAGTATTTCATTTCCCTCGTTAGGCAAAATCAAAACGTAACGTTTTATTTTTTTTACCAGGTAAGCCAATGATTTTGGATAATTGGTGTCGAGCAATAACAACTCAAGTGCAAGATTCAATTGTAAGTGATCCCGGTAGGTATAGCGATAGGTAATTAAACTCTGGCTTGCGTTCATTACAGACTCCATAAGTTCGTGCTCTACCTGCACTGCCTGTTTATGATTGAATACACTTTTTAATAAAGTGATAATGTATAATGATTGTTCCAGTTTTCTCCCGAGATCGAGTACGTTCCAGCCTTGTTCGCGGCGCACACTTTCCCTGTTCATACCCAGAAATGCAAACATCGAAGTATTTAATGAGTCAATGGCGTTGATCATGCGAAAATGATCTGTGCTTACACTTTGCTTTGCAATATTCCATTGTTCCTCCATTTGGCGAAGTACTCTCCATGTATCAACCGACCAAAAATTACGAACATTATATACCGCGTTTTTTAAAAGAGAGATATTGTTGCTAAGGCTTCCTATTCTTTTTTCATTGTATAAAACATCGGTAAGCTCTATCCATGGTTTTGAAAATATTTCTTCTCTTTTTTTTCTGTCGTCATCTTCCAGGAACCCGGGCAAGGTATAGGTGCATTGCGTTAAAACCTGCAGCAATATTCTTTCCGTCACCATTTTTTCATTTACAGCTGATTTCTTGCTTTGCAAAATACGCTGCATAACGGTGCGCTGTAACCGGGCGTTGTTAATCACTCTTTCAGTATAACGGCCCACCCAAAATAAATTTTCAGCGGTATTACTTGGCAGAGATCGCCTCGCCAGTTCGGGTCGCAATTCATCAGTATTCAATACCAGGCTTACAGGTTGTTCTTCATCACCATTTGCGGAGAGTACCCAGGTATCTTTACCAATACCACCTGATTGATTGGAAATGATAAAACTATTTTCTCCCGTATTCGTGCGGGTGAGCCCCCCCGGCATGGCGACGTAACTTCCATTATTACGCACTAAAAAAGTTCTGAAAAGTGAACGGCCTGCTTCTATTTTTCCATCGAACCATGAAGGCGTTGATGAAAAATTAATTTTTTCCTGGCCGGTATAGAGGAAGGGACTGGCTTTTATTTGTGCGATCAATTCCTCTGCTTCTTTTGATGATAGTGATCCTCCATCAATAGCGGAACGGGTACCCGCAACATTTCTAAATATCTTTCTTACTACCAGTGTTTTTAAATTGGCAATTACATAATTCATTTCCCTTGGCTGGCCGCACCACCATGTAGCAATGGATGGCATGATTAACTCATTCCCAAAAAAATGCTTCGCTAGCGCAGGTAAAAATGGAACAAGCCCTGCATTTTCTACAATGCTGCTGCCAAGCGGATTTGCTATAGCGACATTGCCTTTTCTAACCGCTTGCAGCAAACCGGGAATCCCGAGCAATGAATCACTTTTTAACTCCAGCGGATCACAAAAGTTATCGTCGAGCCGGCGTAATATCACATCTACTTTTTCAAGGCCCTCGATCGTTTTTAGCCAAACATTATTGTCCTTAACCATCAGGTCATTGCCCTGTACCAGTGTGAGCCCCAGGTAAGCTGCGAGATAAGAATGTTCGAAATAGGTTTCATTATCCGGCCCCGGTGTAAGTATTACTATTCTTGGATTATTAGTCTTATGGCGGGCCAGGTTATTCAAGGCTTGTTGCAACGAATCAAAATAAGGAGATAATCTCCTTACGGTTAAATTAGAAAACAATTCGGGCAACACGCTGGACATGGCAAACCTGTTTTCCAATGCATAACCCGAACCGGAAGGAGCCTGTGTACGGTCGCTGATAACCCAAAGCCGGCCATCAATTCCTCTTGCCATATCAGCGGCATATACTGTGAGGTATTGATCTGCAGGCAACTTGATATTCACGCACGAACGGATAAAACCGGGATGCAGGTAAATCAATTCCTGCGGGATGATCCCTTTTTTTATGAGTGATTGTTCGCCGTAAATATCTTTTAAAAGAAGATTAAATAACTCAGCCCTTTGAATCAACCCCGCATTGATCGTGTCCCATTCTTCTGCAGTTATTAGTTGTGGTAACACGTCCAGTTCCCAGGGCCTGTTGTGCCCGGATGGATCATTGTAAATATTGTAAGCGACACCGTTTTCTTTCAGGAGACGCAGGATGTCCACATTTCGATTTTGCAATTCTTCGTATCCAAGATTTTGAAGCGAAGAAAAGAATGTTTGCCAGTCGGATCTTATCTTATTGTCTTTTGTAAATAGTTCGTTGAAGGAACTAATTGCAGGAATATACTCTTGAAGCAGTGAATAGATTTCAGGTTGATACGGCATACTTTTTACAGCGCTTTGGCCGATTAAAAATAAGGAAATAAAACCTACCTGAGATTAGTTTAAAATACTTTGATAAATAGAGCATTGACAACAATTCAATACCGAAAAAAAATTTCTAAAAAATGTGAGTAAAACAGTTATTAAAACAGCTTTGAAATACAAATCGATTTAGCATGGTAAAGATTAATTTCTATTTAAAATCACGAAATTGATAATAAAGGCTACTATAGTAGAGTAGTTATATATAATGTATTTACGCTATAGTTCAAATCTCATTTATCAGATTTTTTTAAAACATCTTACTATCTTTTAATGGAGTAATTTTAAAGATAGAAATCGCAGGATATTTAATAAAATTAGCGGCGGTACCGTGCAATATTTATCATCGTTTACTACAATAAGCCGTTTGAAATTATTCATTAAAAATATGGTTTGCATTCGTTGCAAAATGGTCGTTAAGGATGAATTAACGAAAATAGGCCTTCACTATACCACCGTGGAATTAGGTGAGGCAGATATACTGGAAAATATTTCGGCGCGTCAACAGCAGCAGTTCCGGGCTGCCTTGTTAAGATCAGGGCTGGAATTAATAGATGATAAAAAGAGCGTTTTAATTCAAAAGATAAAAAATGTGATTATTGAATTGGTGCATTATTCTGAAGAGCCGCTGTCCATAAAATTTTCTGCATACCTGAGCGAAAAGCTACAACACGATTATACTTACCTGGCCAATTTTTTTTCAGAAGTTCAGGGAACTACTATTGAACATTTTATGATTGCTCACAAAATCGAACGGGTAAAAGAACTACTGGTTTACGATGAAATAAATCTCACGGAAATTGCCTACCAGATGCATTACAGCAGTGTGGCACATCTCTCTGCCCAGTTCAAAAAAGTAACCGGCCTCACCCCTACCCATTTCAAACAAATTAAAAATAAAAGACTCTCTATGCTTGAAGATGTGTGAATCATGTAACCTTTCAACAGATTTCTATAACATTTGCCACCAAAATACTACACATCTTTACCAGATGAAAAATACCGGCAACAATAAAATGAAAAGTGCTGCAAAATCAGACAAATCAGAAATTGAAAAAGCAAAATCACATATAATTGTTGAGATCATTGAATACATACCTAATTCAGTAGTGAGTAAAACAATCATTAAGAAATTGACCGGTAATATAAGTGTAATGTCATTTGATACAGGTGAAGGGCTATCGGAAAAGATATCGCCTTTCGACACTTTCGTACAGATTATTGACGGAAAAGCAAATATCGTAATTAATAAAGTTTCCAATTTACTGCAAACAGGGCAGGGAATCATAATACCTGCGCATTCTTCTAACCAGATAATGCCAAACGGGAGGTTTAAAATGATTTCAACAGTGATCAAAAGCGGGTATGAATAGAATCAGCCTAATATTCAGGCTACATAACTACAACGCATAATCGCATTTTAAAGCAGAATGAACCCAAAGAAGCAGGACAGCTAAAATTTCATTCCTTTTAAACTTATCAGCTTTTTTATAACAGCAGAAGATGATGCTGATGGACATAGTAATTCGGGACAGGTTGTGATAAAACAAGTTATCGAAATGGCACGGTAATGGATACGGCTGAACGAACACTATTTAAAAAAAAATATGAAAAGAAGTATTAATAGCTTATTTGGTTATACAATGGGTGCAACCGATGGCGAGTATCCACGCTATAGATGGAAAAATTGGGGAGGTTGAAGATTTTATAATAGATGATACTTCGTGGAAAGTGGAATACCTCATCGTGGATACGGGACATTGGTTCCCCGGCAACAAAGTAATTATCTCTACACAATTGTTTAAGGATATAGAATGGGGTACTTCTGAGGTGATGATTACTGTGACAGAAGAAGATGTAAAAAACAGCCCTCAATATAACCCAGGTGAAGCCATAGATGAATCTTATGAAGCCAACCTGCAACATTATTATAGGAAATCAATGGCGGAAATTTATTGATATAAGCTCAAGTAAATATTGCTTCTGATATTTTGCAATTCTTTTCAATTACAATTAATTCTAAATAAAATGACCGAAAATAAAAATGACAAACACAATCTCCAGCCCGGTTATAATTCCAGCACGCAATCAATGCAACGCAATGCGGATTCACCTAATGATAAAATGGTCATTCAATCGCAGGAAGTCGAAGAATGGGATGCTGTAATAACCGATCAAAGAAGACCACAATTCCGAGCCACCGAAAACTATGGAAGAAGAAATTACTAAATGTGATTGATAATAATTTTCTGTACAACAATTCAATCCCTTCCGGCTTCATTACAACACGAAAATAGAATTCGGGTATGCATACCGCTATAAAAAAGACACTGTACTATTTTTAATGCATTTTATTTCTGTAAATGTTTTCTGTTAAATCTTTGTCTGTTTAGATAATCGGTTCTCAATTAACTACCATCTGAAAGATAGTAATTTCAGGATTTAAGCAACACAGATGTCTTGTCTTTGCCTACTGCCTTATCAACTAACTTATTTAAAGTAAGCCCCTGCCCTATTACAGAAAATATCACTATAAAATAGCAACAGGAAAGTATAACCTCCCGGTAGGGAGAAAAAGGCAGGGATAGCGCCATCGCGATTGAAATAGCGCCACGTAAGCCAGCCCAGGTTAGTATAGAAAGATTTACAAGGTTCACTTTTCGCAACTCGAAAAAGGCAATTAAAGAAACACTGAGCATTCTTGCAATTAGTATAATTAAAATTGAAATTAGCCCTATCAACCAGTAATGTCGCAGGAAGGGCAATAGTAAAAGTTGCAGGCCCATCATTACAAAAAGAATAGTGTTGAGAATCCCATCCAGCAATTGCCATACACGATTTAGAAACTGGGTAGCCGGATGATCTTTGCCGAAACTATTATTGCCAACTACCAGCCCCGCCACCACTGCTGATAAAGGTATCGACGCATCAAACTTATTGGCTGCTACTGAAATACCAAGCACTACTGCAAGAGAAATTAAAAAGATGGTTTGAAATTCCTTTATAGACCTGATGAGCCGGTAAGCAATGAAGCCCATTACCAACCCGATCACAACTCCACCAATCACCTGCGTTCCAAAAGAACGCAACATTTCTAATATTGAAATTCTGTTAGAGGATTGTTTGGTAATGCCCAACATTGTTACAAAAAGAATTAGCCCAACTGCATCATTAAACATAGACTCGCCAGAGATAACAGTTTCCAATTTTGGGGGGATTCTCGATTTTGTTATAATAGCGCCAACGGCAATTGGATCCGTTGGTGAAATAAGTGCCCCAAAAACAAAACAATATATAAGAGGAATGTCAATGTGTAAAAGATAAGCCGCTCCAAATAGTAATCCGCCAAATACACCGGTAGAAACTAATACGCCGAGTGTGCTCAAAATCAATACGGGCCTTCGCAATGCTTTTAGTTTTTGATAGTCAAAATGCAGGGCGTTGGCAAAAAGTAAAAAGCCCAGCATTACGTTAAGCAATACCTCGGAGAAATTAATGTTATGCGCGAGTGTCGTTAGCAGGTTAGATTTTTCATCACCTATTCTGCCGATTATTAATACAACAATAGAAGCCACCACTGACATGATCATCACCCCTATCGTCCCCGGCAACTTTACAAACCTTTCGTTTAAATAAGAAAACCCGGCACTGATAATTATGAGTACCGTTATAATGGAAAGTATGTCCAAAGTAAATAGCTATTATTTGAAAGAAATTGCAAACTTACAGTAAGTAAATGTCAAACATTTTATCTTAGTTCATCCACAAAAGCAGATCCTTCTACAAAAAGAAATTTTTTCAAAGAGATGCCCTTGGGTGCTTTTATTTATTGAGACTATTTCGAAATGGATAGTAATGGTTAATCGTTAAAGTGTGAATTGTGTAACATTTCTATACAATTGTGTAATACTTATGAGCGGGGAAAAATCCATCTTTGATGTAAGTAATTTATCTCTAAATAGACCCCAAAATCGAACAACTAAAATGGATACAATTTTAGTCATTGAAGACAACGAGGATATTCTTGAGAATTTGACTGAATTTTTAGAAATGGAGGGTTATAAAATTCTTGGTGCAAACAACGGAAAAAGAGGTATTGAACTTGCCAGGGAATTTATACCTGATTTAATTATATGCGATGTACTAATGCATGGTATGAATGGTCACGATGTTTTGCAACTACTTTTGGATTCAGTCAAAACATATGAAATACCTTTTATTTTTAGCACTTCCATGTCTGAAAAAATTGATAGAACGGAAGCATTGCTGCTCGGTGCTGATGATTATATTATTAAGCCTTTTGCATTGGAAGACCTCTTAAAAATGGTAAAGGTTTGGATACGATCGGGAAGCACCAGGCACCTAAGCATTGTCAATACTGCTATTGGCGACTCCAGGCTACAAGGCCAGTCCTAAAAACACCTATAGCCCCTAATACTGCCTGCTACTTCGTTGGAATAGAAATTGTGGGGCGTAGGGTATATGGCGTCAGATACCAATTAAAAATTTATGACTGCCGGCATTATAGGTGCACGATGCATTTCCCAATGTGTGAATGATATAACAAATAAAAAGAACTATGTAACACCTAAGAGAATTAACTCAGCGAACTTTGCACACAAGCCTTTATCTACTTTAATCATATAAAATCATAAAAATGAACAACACCGCAACTCCCGTCAAAACAGATAAGACAGACCTCGCTTCTAAAAAAAGCCATAACGGAAACGGAATAGATAAAAAAATGAAAGCCCTTGTCTATTATGGCCCTGGAAAAAAATCGTGGGAGGATAAGCCGAAACCAGCCATCGAAAATTCGACCGATGCTATTGTGAAAATCTTAAAAACCACCATCTGTGGTACCGACTTGCATATACTTAAGGGAGATGTTCCTGCGGTAACGCCGGGAAGAATACTTGGACATGAAGGAGTAGGAATTGTGGAAGAGGCAGGTAGTGCAGTTACCGGTTTTAAAAAGGGAGATCACGTAATTATTTCATGCATCACGTCATGCGGTAAATGTACTTATTGCAAACGCAGCATGTATTCTCATTGCGTAAATGGCGGTTGGATCTTAGGACATTTAATCGACGGAACACAGGCCCAGTATGTGCGAATACCATTCGCAGATAACAGTTTATACCACATTCCCGAAGGAAGCGATGAGGACGCATTGGTAATGTTGAGCGATATTTTGCCAACCGGTTTCGAATGTGGCGTGCTTAATGGCAAAGTGCAGCCGGGAAATACTGTGGCGATAGTAGGCTCCGGCCCTATTGGGTTAGCCGCATTATTAACAGCGCAATTTTATTCTCCAGCAGAAATTATTATGATTGACCCGGATGATAACAGGCTTGAATCAGCAAAAAAATTTGGCGCGACACAAACTATTAATAACAGCAAGGAAAATGCAATTGAAAGAGTGAAGGAACTAACGGGAGGCATAGGTGTAGATACAGCAATTGAAGCAGTGGGCATACCGGCAACATTTGAACTGTGCCAGTCGCTGGTTGCGCCGGGAGGTGTAATTGCCAATATAGGAGTACATGGTAAGAGCGTAGAACTTCATCTCGAAACTTTATGGTCGCAGAACATTTCCATTACAACACGCCTGGTAGATACAGTTACTACACCTATGTTACTTAAAACAGTTCAATCAAAAAAACTGGATCCCAAATTATTAATTACACACCAATTCAAATTAAGCGACATTATAAACGCGTATGACGTTTTTCAGCATGCAGCAAAAGAAAAGGCATTAAAAGTTATTTTGACCAATGAATGATTTTTTAAAAGCACATCTTTCACTTCAGCGTGCAGATCAGCAAACTGGTATATTCATATCACTATTGAATAGGATACGATTGTTATGTTTCCAAAGCACCTTATTTCGGTTAAAATGTTGAAAAGATATCTTTAAACATTTTTATGCTTAAAAAAAATTCCGTCTAATATTAAACTTCTTCAAATGTGTGAATGATATAACAAATCCCCGGAAATGTGTAACACTTCATTGAATAAATACTGTCATATTTACATTGACGCCTCTTTTACTTCAGTAATATTAAAAATCAAAAAAATGAAGGGTTTATTTGAAGGTAAGATAGTATTGGTAACAAGTGCCACATCCGCCATAGGACGTGCCGCAGCATTTTCTTATGCGACTAATGGGGCTTTTGTAATTGTTTCTGATATTGAGGACAATGACACAGTCAATAAAATCATCGCTCATGGTGGAAATGCAGTTTTCTTTAAAACGGATATAAGTAACGAAAACGAATGCGAAAAATTGGTACAAAAAATAATAAGTAATTACGGTAAAATCGACATAGCATTTAATAACCCCGGTATAATCAGCGATACCATTCATTTGATTGATAACTGCCTGGCAGGATTTGTTACATTAACCGCACCTAATGTAAATAGTGTTTTCTACTGTACGAAATATGAAATTGAGGTTATGCGCCAACAGCAGGGAGGTATTATCATCAACATGTCATCATTAGCAGGCAATACCTCACCAGGCAGACACATTTCCAGTAAAGAGGAAGCAAGCGACCCTCAAAATGAAAGTCTTGAAAATTCCGATAATCTTATCCGTATTCATTGCATTGCTCCCGGCTTTGCAGATACCCGGTTGCCGGATACTTTCAATCTGAAATCTAAGGAAGATATTTTTCTTAAAAAAAGCAAAGTGGAAAGATCAAAAAATCCTGAACAAGTAGCTGGACTTTTGATGTGGCTGAGCTCCGAGAAAACATCCTTTGCAACCAACGATCATTTTATCGATTATAAAGGATATGTGGAAAACTAAGTAAAGACAATTAATCAGGGATGAATAAAAGAAAATGTTGACTAAATAGTAAAAAAGGAATTGGATACCGAATCATAAAGTAATCAGATCACCGTTGCTTTCCTATGGACTGCCGGGAGTCCGAAATGTTTCTTGTAATTCTCAACATGAAATAGTTTACGAAAAACCCGGTTGTGGTACAAATGAACCCGTCTTCTTCCAACAGGAGATTGAATTGCATGGGCATTACGCCTTATTAAGGATATGGGGAGCGGGTTTTATTTCTTGTTTCATCACAGCTTAAGATGATCCAAATCATATCTTCAAATGACTCAGCTCAATTGAAATTGCATATTTTATTCTGAACCTTTGGAGATTAAATAATTTAAGCTGGGTTTTGCGCAAACCAGGTACCTACGAAAAAAGAAATATGCAAATGAATGTTGATTCAGAAAAAACTGGTAAGCAAGTTCATTATGGCAAAATAGTTTCTGTCCGTGGCAGCGTGGTGGATGTTTGGTTCGAAAGTAACCTACCCACAATTTTCACATTACTTCACTCCGGAAAAGACAAACAAGTAGCTATAGAAGTATTAACACAGCTAGATGATAATACTGTGCGGGGTATCTCGCTGAATCCAACTCAGGGCCTGGCCCGGGGAATGTCAGTAAAAACAGAAGGCAAGCAACTAACGGTGCCAATAGGTAAAGAAACCATCGGAAGGATGTTTGATGTTTTTGGAAATACTATTGACCATTTGCCACCACTACAAAAAGGTGAACGGCGCAATATACACCAGCAACCTCCTCCGCTATCAGACAGGTCGGTAAAATCAGAAATTTTCGAAACAGGCATCAAAGCAATTGATGTGTTGGTTCCGCTGGAACGCGGTGGCAAGGCTGGTTTGTTTGGCGGAGCTGGCGTAGGCAAAACGGTCTTGCTTACAGAGATGATCCACAATATGGTGGGGCACAACAAGGGCGTCAGCATGTTTTGCGGTATTGGCGAACGTTGCCGTGAAGGGAATGAATTGTATGACGCCATGAAAGAAGCTGATTTGCTGAAAAATATGGTGATGGTTTTTGGACAAATGAATGAAACACCCGGCGCCCGTTTTCGTGTAGGCCATGCTGCATTAACCATGGCTGAATATTTCCGGGATGATGAACACCGCGATGTGTTGTTATTGATCGATAATATTTTTCGTTTTATCCAGGCAGGTATGGAAGTGAGCGGACTTATGGGTCAAATGCCTTCGAGGCTGGGATACCAGCCCACTATGGGAACAGAGCTTTCAAAATTGGAAGAGCGCATTGCTAATACCAATGCCGGTGCTATTACTTCTATCCAGGCGGTATACGTGCCAGCCGATGATTTAACTGATCCCGCAGCCGTGCATGCCTTTTCGCATCTCTCGGCATCAATTGTTCTTTCAAGAAAAAAAGCAAGCGAAGGATTGTATCCTTCTATTGATATGTTGCAATCCAATTCGAAAATGGCTACCCCCGGCATTATTGGTGAAGCACATTATAAACTGGCGCAGGAAATAAGACACACGCTCGCAAAGTATGAAGACCTGAAAGATATTATTGCCATGCTGGGTATGGAACAGTTATCTGTGGATGACCGGAATGTTGTAAACCGGGCCAGGCGCCTGGAACGGTTTCTTACACAGCCATTTTTTGCTACCGAACAATTCAGTGGTATGAAGGGCAAGGAAGTTAGTTTGAAAGATGCGCTGGATGGCTGCAGGCGTATTCTTGCCGATGAATTTAAAGATTTACCGGAAAGCGCTTTTTATATGATTGGAGCAGTGGACGAAGCACTAAAAAAAGCAAATGTTAACGCAGATCAATCCAAATCAAAAGCTACAACGAAAAAGGATAATAATAATAATGATCGGGATAAGACAAAGGACACTGCAAAAGAAAATGGCGATGCAGATAAATTGAAATCAAAAAATGTAGCCGTCGAAAAAGAAAAAATTGCGACTGCATGAAATATATAAAACCATTTGTCAATATGGATTCTGTTCCCTCTCCTTCGGAGAGGGGTTGGGGTGAGGCTAATAATAAATGAAATGGAAAAAACATCAATGAACCTGAAAATTCTTCTTCCGTTCAAGGTCTTTATTGAAACAAAAAATGTGAGCAGTATCACCATAGAAACAAGCGAAGGGTCTTATGGCATGTTACCGCAACGGCTCGATTGTGTTGCGGCTTTGGTTCCCGGAATCTTTACTTATGAAATTGAATCGGAAGGCCCCAAATATGTGGCGGTTGATGAAGGGGTGATGATAAAAGCGGGCACGCAGGTTTTAGTCTCTGTCCGTAATGCCATTGGTGGCGCTGATCTTGGAAAGCTTGGTGATATGGTAAAAAAAGATTTTAAAAACCAGGATGAAAATAAAATACAAGTGCGTTCAGTAATGGCAAAGCTGGAAGGGGGGTTCATTTACAGTTTCGATAAATTTCGTAAAGAATAAAATGGAGACCGATACCCATAATAAAGATGACAATTTTAGCAGCCGGATAGCTGAAAAAGAAAAACGAAAACTAAAGGCACTTCGCGAAAAAAACGGAAGTGTTTGGTTTGGTTTAGGTATGTTCGGAATGGTAGGTTGGTCAGTTGCGGTTCCTGCATTATTGGGTGCTTTGTTGGGGATATGGCTCGATAAACATTACCCCGAAACATTTTCCTGGACCCTCACCTTCCTGATTATAGGATTGTTTACCGGGAGCATTATAGCCTGGTATTGGGTTACAAAAGAAGATAAAGAAATGCATCAAAATAAAGAAGACAATGAATGAAACTGCATATATGATATTAGCATTTACGGGAGGAATAGTTCTGGGTACATTATTTTTTGGAGGTCTGTGGTTTACGGTAAAAAAAGCAGTTACCGCCAAAATCCCCGCTCTATGGATTTTCAGTAGTTTTTTTCTTCGTATAAGCGTTACGTTAGTTGGATTTTATTTTATTGGTGCAGGCAATTGGCAAAGGCTTATTGTTAGTGTGATTGGTTTTATAGTGGCAAGATTCGTTGTAATTCGTTTTACAAAATCGATCGATGAAAAACAAACATCATTAAAAAAGGAGGCCGCAAATGAAACTTAGCCCTGACGAAACTATTTTTTGGCAGCATGGCTTTGTGACCATTAACCTCACACTGGTTACCACGTGGGGCTTAATACTGGTATTGGCAATAGCAGCGAGATTGGTTACGCGAAAACTCAAAACTGACATTCATATTTCCCGCTGGCAATGTTTCCTTGAAATGATAGTTACCGCGATCAATCAACAAATTAAGGAAGTAGGCCTTAAGAAACCTGAACAATATATTGGTTTTATCGGCACGTTATTTTTATTTATCGGTACCGCTAATCTATGTATCATTTTCCCCGGGTACACGCCGCCAACAGCGTCACTATCAACCACTGCGGCTCTCGCATTAGCTGTATTTATAGCCGTGCCATTTTTTGGTATTCAAAAAAGTGGCCTTGGCGGTTACCTGAAATCATACTTAAAACCAACATTCATCATGTTGCCTTTTAATCTGATCAGCGAAGTATCCCGCACACTTGCATTAGCTGTAAGATTGTTTGGAAACATTATGAGTGGCGGAATGATCGTAGCCATTTTGTTAAGCATATCACCCTTCATTTTTCCGATTATTATGAATGCACTGGGCTTACTGACAGGAATGGTACAGGCCTATATTTTTAGCATCCTGGCAACCGTTTACATAACGGCAGCGGTGCATGATTCAAAAAAAATCAGTAAAACAAAATCTATAAAAACTAAATAAAATGTAAAATGGATAGTACAACTCTTATAGCGATGGCCTCAATTATTACAGCCGGACTTACCACGGGAATTGGTTGCATGATGCCTGCGCTGGGTGAGGGAAAGGCAGTAGCCTCGGCATTAAGTTCTATTGCGCAACAGCCTGATGCCGGGCCAACTATTACCCGAACTTTATTTGTGGGATTAGCAATGATCGAGTCCACGGCGATATACTGTTTCGTGGTTTCTATGATCCTGATATTCGCCAATCCTTTCTGGAACCACATCATTGCAAAATAATATATAATGAAAATTAATTGGTTCACAGTTTTAGCCCAGGTAATTAATTTCCTGTTGTTGGTATGGTTACTTAAACGGTATCTCTACAAGCCAATACTAAATGCTATTGACGAGAGGGAGAAAAAAATTGCCAGCCAATTGAAAGACGCAGACGATAAAAAAGAAGCCGCTATAAAACAACAGGATGACTTCACAAAAAAGAATTCAGATTTCGATCAGCAAAAAAAGGAATTGATGGACAAAGCCATCGCAGATGCAAACACGCAGCGCGAAAAATTGCTCGACGAAGCCAAAGATGAAGCCAACAAGCTAAGCGCGAAATTGGAAGAAGCATCGAAAGAAAAGCAGGAGACTGAGAATACGGAGATTGCTAAAAAAACTCAAAGAGAAGTTTTTGCCATTGTGAGAAAAGCGCTTACCGAAATCGCTTCTGAGAGCCTGGAAGAACAATCCGTAGGAACTTTTATCAGGCGGCTAAATGATTTGAAAGATGAAGAGAAAAAACAATTTATCGAAGCCTTCCAATCGAATGCAAACATGCCTGCCGGCAGGCAGGTACCTATTTTGGTAAGGAGCGAATTTGACCTTCCGGCAAAACAACAATATGATATCGGCAAGGCGATTGAGGCAGTTCTTGGAACAAAAACGCCTTTGCAATTTAAAACAGCGCCGGGCATTATCAGTGGTATAGAGATAGCAACGAACGGATATAAATTGGCCTGGAGTTTTTCAGAATACCTCAATTCACTTGAAAAAAATATTTCAGAAACGACAAAAGAAAAAACAAAAGTTGACCAGGAAAAAAAGGCAACACCTGATAAGAAAGAAAAAGTAGCGCCGGAAAAGAAGGCGGTAGAACATTCAGAATAGGTCGTTAAAGCAAGCATCAATTGCCACTATATGTCAGTTGCCGCTTTTTAATTGCCACGTGGACCGTAGATATAAGGATATGGCTTCAGACAAAAAACGTTTTGGCTAAAGCCAATACAAACCTCTTTAAGCGACCCACGACCTGAAGGCCGTGGCAAGTGAATCCTGGCGATCATGGCAAGCGGCAGATTAAATATTTATAAAATAAAAAGACCCGGGTCAGAGAACAAAGAAGAAAAGAAAAACATGGATAACTGTTAAAACCGCCGGTACATGGAATTAAATAAAACAATAGAAAACACATTCAATCAATTAAAAGAATGCACAGAAAAATTCTCCCTTTCTCTTGTGCCTCGTGAAGTGGGTTCTGTAATAAGTGTGTCAACAGGAATTGTAAAAGTTTCCGGACTTCCGGGAGCAGGCTTCGAAGAACTGTTGACATTTCCGGGAGGTTTATCAGGTATTGCTTATAATATTGATGCGAATGAAATTGGTGCCATACTTCTTGGTGAAGATACCTTGCTAAATGCGGGTGATGAAGTAGAAAGAACAGGCCGTGTAGTGGATGTACCTGTTGGTAACGCATTGATAGGAAGAGTTGTAAATCCATTGGGAGAACCTATCGACGATAAAGGTCCCCTCGCTCACGAAGAGCGCCTGCCCATCGAGCGCCCGGCGGCCGCCATCATGGATCGCTCTGCAGTAAACGTTCCTTTGCAAACGGGAATAAAAGTGATTGATGCGTTGATTCCTATTGGCCGCGGGCAGCGTGAATTAATTTTAGGTGACAGGCAAACCGGTAAGACGGCTATTGCGATTGATGCGATCCTTAATCAAAAAGATAAAGATGTCTTGTGCGTTTATTGCGCCATTGGCCAGCGTGCCTCTGCTGTGGCAAAAGTTATTGCTAACCTCAGGGAAAAGGGTGCCATGGAATACACAGTCGTGATGGTTGCAGAAGGAAACGATTCACCCGGTTTAAATTATATAGCGCCTTATGCTGCTACCAGTATTGCAGAATATTTTATGGAACAGGGTCGTGATGTGTTGATAGTTTATGATGACCTTACCCAGCATGCCCGTTCTTATCGTGAACTCTCTTTATTGCTGAGAAGGCCACCAGGGCGTGAAGCGTTTCCCGGTGATATTTTTTACATCCATTCAAGATTATTAGAAAGAGCAACACACCTGAGCGATGCACTGAAAGGAGGATCACTTACCGCTTTGCCAATCATTGAGACGGAATCACAAAATATATCCGCCTATATCCCCACCAACCTGATTTCCATTACTGACGGGCAGATATACTTGTCTCCTAAATTATTTGAATTGGGAATCTTGCCCGCTGTTGATGTAGGCAAATCAGTTTCCCGTGTGGGCGGAGCAGCTCAATTACCAGCTTACCGTTCCATTGCAAGTCTTAAACTGGAATATTCCCAGTTTGAGGAATTAGAAAGCTTTGCCCGTTTCGGGACACGGCTGGATGAAAATACCCAAAAGATTATTGAACACGGAAAGCGCATAAGAGAGTGCCTCAAGCAACCGGAGCTTCAGCATCTGTCAGTTGCAGAACAAATTGTGATACTCCTCGCATTAACTGGCGGGCATTTTGATAAAATA
>JBBSBD010000115.1:0-17467 GCA_038251675.1 Chitinophagales bacterium
ATCTTTTATCATGATACGCAACTTTCCGGTAAAACGCATTTGAGGAATGTCAAGGTAACAGAATTACATTTCCGGCCGGATGGAAGCATAGAAACTATTACTGCTTACAAGCAAAACAAATAAACTTTTGTAACTGGTACTAAAAATGTTGAAACCCATAGTTTAGATTATTAATAAATATTTTTGCACCCAACTGTTTTAGTTCAAAACACCTCTAATATTTATTAATGGTTTTAATTGATACGCACACCCATTTATACGTCGAAGAATTTTCCAACGACATTGAAAATGTTATTCGCAGAGCGAAAGCCGAAGGTGTGCAAAAATTCTATTTGCCTGCCATTGACAGTTCCGAGACGGCGAACATGCTGGCTTTAGAAAAAGAGTTTCCCGGCAAGTGCTTTCCAATGACAGGTTTACATCCGTGCTCAGTAAAAGAAAATTACAAAGAAGAGCTTGCTAAGGTTGAGACCATGTTGCTGCAGAGAAAATTTTCCGCTATCGGCGAAAGTGGCCTGGATTTTTATTGGGATAAGACTTTTACGAAGGAGCAATATGAAAGCCTTAACATACAGGCTGGTTGGGCTTTGCAATATGATTTACCACTGGTACTGCATACCCGCGATGCGATGCAGGAAGCTATAGACGTAATCAAAACGTATAAAGGAAAAGGGCTGCGTGGTATATTCCATTGCTTTGGCGGAACAGTTGAAAATGCTAAAGAAATAATTGACCAAAATTTTTTATTGGGAATTGGTGGGGTCGTTACTTACAAAAATTCCGGGTTAGCGGAGGTATTAAAAGATATAGACCTCAAGCATATCGTTTTGGAAACCGATTCTCCTTACTTAACTCCTGTTCCGTTTCGCGGTAAAAGGAATGAAAGCAGTTATTTAAAATACATTGCACAAAAGTTAGCGGAGATAAAAAAGGTAACTGTTGAAGAAGTGGCTGAGCAAACTACAAGCAATGCTGAAAACATTTTTGGCAATAAATAAATATGAAAAAACGCAACAACAAATGGCTGAAGATTGTTGGAGTATTATTTATACTGTTAATAGTATTTGTCATTTTTGTTATGAAAAGTCAAAGTAATTTGTCAGGCAAGATAAAAGATGGTTTGATTAGTTTGATGACGAAATCATTGCAGTCATCTAGCGTGCCTAAAATAAATGTTGACTTGGCGGCTTCGCATCCGGCAGATTATATATTTCTTGATTCAAGGCAGCAAAAAGAATATGATGTGAGCCACATAAAAAACTCAATCTATGTGGGTGACCAGGATTTTTCAATAGAAAAACTTTCACAGATTCCTAAAAATGCAGACATAGTGGTGTATTGTTCCGTGGGAGTGAGGAGTGATAAAATTGCCAAAGAAATAATAGATGCAGGGTACACCAAAGTGCATAATATGCTAGGCGGGATTTTTGAATGGATCAATGAAGGATATCCCGTTTATGACAGCACAGGAATTCGAACGTCATCAGTTCACGGATACTCCAAATTTTGGGGAGCTTTCGTGAATAGTGACCATAAAGTTTATTATTAAACTTACAGGATGTTAATAGATTTCTCTTATATCTTGCAGTGCTCCATTCAATGTTATTCAATATTACCCCATTAAATTATGTAAAAGGAAAACTTTTTAGGATGGTACATTGTTACCATAATTTTGCGTTTTTATATTAATTCCGGCCATCTATCAAAAAACTATTTCCATACTACGCCTTATGCCTCCTTTTGATTAGCTTTTTTTTTAAATCAGAAGCCCAGGAACGTATTGTCACAGGCGTAATAAAAGATTCGCAAACAGGTGCTCCATTATTTTCATGCAGCATATACTCTCTTAATTCCGGCAATGGGGTAATTACAGATGAAGATGGAAAGTACACCCTGGCCGTCAGCCGCAAAACCGATTCTATTGCCATATCAATGATAGGATATAAAACCATGGTAAAAGCGGTTTCTAAAGACCCGAACCAGGTAATAAATTTTGATGCGGAGCCTGCCTCTAAAGAAATGGAAGGCGTGGTGGTGTCAGTAAAAGTAAAATATACAAAAGCGCAAAGGCTTATTTTGAATGTCATAAAAAATAAGGATGCCAATGATGCTTTCAGCAATAAAACCTTCCAGTGCGAAGTATATGATAAAATGGAGGTTGACCTGAAAAATCTTCCGGAAAAATTACAAAATAACCGGCTGCTTAAGCCGCTTGCATTTGCATTCAACAATATAGATACAACTGCTGATCATGACAAGCTGCTCCCGGTTTATTTATCTGAGACAAACGCCGATTATTACTACCGGAAAAATCCTGAGAGGGACAGGTATAACTATACAGCCATTAAAAGTTCTGGTTTCGATAATAAATCTGTTCTCACCTACATTGACGGGCTTTATAAAAGGATCAATATTTATGACAACAATATAAAGCTTGTAGATATAAATTTCATAAGTCCTATTGCGGACAATGCACTTACTTATTACGATTACCATATTTTAGATACAGTGTACTTTAATAACCATCGCTGCATACAGGTACAGTTTTCTCCTGCTCATTTTGGCAGCAACACTTTCAATGGATATTTATGGATAGCAGACACATCCTATGCCGTCAAATCATTGGTAATGCACATGGACAAAAATGCGAATGTGAATTTTGTAAAGAAGTTTGAAATCTCCCAGTTCTTTGAGGCTGAAAACCAGGAAAAATTCTTGCCGGAAAAAACTGTTTTATACATGGATGTTGTGGTGCCATTAAAAACAAAAATGGGCGCCATTGCTAAAAAAACAATTATCTATAAAAACATCCTGCTGAATAATAAATCAATTGATACGGCATTTGATAAAAAATTTATTCCAATTTCTGCATTCGGTGCTGATTCGGTAAAGGAAAAGCCCATAGAAAGATTTGAGCCATTAAGCAGATCAGAAAACTCGGTATATGTTTTAATGGACACGCTTATGAAAATTCCGCAGGTAGTTACTTACGGTAAAATTATTTCGGCATTAAGTACCGGTTATTACAGTGCTGGCAATATTGACCTTGGAGACATCTACTACATTTACACAAGTAACCTGGTTGAGGGAAACCGCTTCACGTTTGGTTTAAAAACAAACTCAGGATTCAATAAGCATATACAATTGAAGGCTTATGGAGGTTATGCGATCAGAGACAAACAGTTTCGTTACTTACTAAAATCTGTGTTTGTATTAAATCCCCACAAGTGGTCCACGCTCACTTTAGAACACAGCAATGACCTGGCCGGGACTTATAACCATAGTGATGAACTCGATCAGAATTCGATTTTTGCTTCCGCCTTAAGAAGAGTAAAATATTCTCAATCGAGGCTTATCAATAGCCAATACACCGATGTAACTTATTTAAAGTATTTAAGCAATGACTGGGCGATTAAAGGAGAAGTGAATCATAATGTGCTTACACCTTTTTTTGATGTTTATTATACTTATAAAGATTTCAAACCATACATTAACAACATCGCCGAAACCAATACTTATGCTGTAAATGATGCTACCTTCTTCGTAAGGTTTTCTCATAAAGAAAGGTACATTACGCAACACTATAGAAGAGGTAGCCTTGGTAGTTATTACCCGATCATTACACTGAGTTATACAAAAGGAGTTAAGGTGAATAATGGATTGTTGAAAAGTGATTTCGATTTCAGTAAGTGGAATTTTTATCTTCAGCACGACGTGGCAAACGGACGAATAGGGCAATTGTCTTACACAATAGACGCGGGAATTACGAACGGCGTTTTACCGATTGTATTATTAAATGTTTTAAAAGGAAATGACACTTACTACTATAATAAGTATGCTTTTAATAACATGAACCGCTTCGAGTTTGTTACAGATAAATATGTAAGTCTCGCAGTTGAACAATCTTTCGGCAGTTTTCCTTTTAAATATTTTCCATTATTGAAAAAATTGAAATGGCGTTCCCTGGTAAGTTTCAGGGGAGTAATGGGCGGCATGTCAGAAGCTAATAAGGCAGCAAACGGCTATTATGATTCTTCAATCGCTTATCATTTTACCGTTCCCGATAAATCACCGTATATGGAGGCAGGAGCTGGCATAAATAATATTTTCCACGTTCTGCGCATAGATGCTATATGGAGATTGAACTATTTGGGTAATCCGGGTGTTCCTAAGTTTGGAATACTTGCAAGTGTCGAATTCAAATTTTAGGATATATGATGCCGCCATGGCTCTTAAGAATGGCTTCTTCATTATTACGTATCTTGCGGCTATTCGTTTTTGTTAGAGATTTTTTATCTGGCATAAAAATCATTAATCACTTTCAGCTATTTAAATTGATCATACTGACGAGTGAAAGATTCATAATAATTTATGAGTGATCAAGTAAAGCACCATCCAAAAAAACTTAAACAGTTTGCTGCCACAGCTATTTGCGGCAACGATATCACTTCTTCTTGTTTATATGTATCTGCGCTTACTATTGCTTATGCGGGGCAGTATGCATTTATTGCATTACTTATGGTATCGGGCGTCTTATTTCTTTTTAGAAAAATCTATGGCGAAGTAGTAGGTGCACTCCCTCTTAATGGTGGTGCCTATAATGTTTTACTCAACACAACCAGCAAAAGCAATGCGTCCGTAGCGGCATGCCTCACCATACTTTCCTACATGGCAACAGCAGTAATTTCTGCATCAGAAGCGATGAAATATTTGCATAGCATCTTTTCGTTCATACCGGTAATTATAGCCACGATGGTGGTGCTTACCATTTTTTTAATTCTGAATATTTCCGGAATAAGTGAATCTTCAATCGTTGCTATTATAATATTTGTAATTCACTTATCCGTAATGCTGTTGCTTATAGCAAGCGCTGTTTACTTCGTAGCCGTAAATGGATTTGATATTGCGAATATCAATTTTCATGCGCCTTTAAAGGGGAGTTTATTTACCATATTATTTCTTGGTTTCAGCACCGCTATGCTTGGAATTTCAGGGTTTGAAAGCTCAGCCAATTTTGTGGAAGAACAGGAGCCCGGCATATTTCCAAAAACATTGCGCAATATGTGGGTGGCTGTTTCTATCATAAATCCTTCGATAGCATTGTTAGCCGTGATGGTTCTGCCAGTTGCGCAGGTCGGGGAAAACCAGGAAGCTTTGCTTTCCTTTATGGGGGGCAAAACCGGTGGTTCGTGGCTTGCCATAATTATTTCAATTGACGCAGTATTAGTATTAAGCGGCGCAGTACTTACTTCCTTTGTAGGCGTGGGGGGGCTATTAAAACGTATGACCCTCGACCGCATACTGCCTCAAATTTTACTAAAGGAAAACAGCAAGGGCAGCTCGCCAAGAATACTAATTGTTTTTTATCTTCTTTGCCTTTCGGTTTTATTTATTACCGAAGGTGAGTTGGGGCCGCTTGCAGGGGTCTATACCATTTCCTTTCTTTCTGTAATGATATATTTTGGATTAGGAAATTTTTTGCTAAAAATTAAACGGTCAAGGCTCCCGCGTCCTGAGTATGCGCCTGAGTTTGCAGTGGGGCTTGCCATATTTGCTATTATAGTTGCGCTATACGGAAATGTGAAAATGCATCCCGATTATTTGGTTGTCTTTTTACAATATTTTCTGCCGGCTGTTTTAATTATCTATTTATTCTTAAGAAGAAATGCCGTGCTGAAATACCTGCTCCTTGTGGCAAATAATTTCTTTGATAAGATACAGCGATTATCGCTCGTAAGCAGGCTTCACCTCACCCGCGAAATGCGTAAGCTCAACCGCCAGGTATTTGTTTATTTTACTAAAGGCGATGACATTTCTATTCTTAACAAAGTGATCATTTACGTGCAGGAAAATGAGATTACCAGGAACTTGAAAATAGTTACTGTTATTAATGAGGATAGTCATTTATCTAAAGACTTTTTGCGGGATTTTGAAACACTTGACCGTGCTTATCCGGACATTAAAATAGAGTATATAAAAATAAACGGAACCTTTGGACCGGAGCTTATTGATAAATTATGCATTGAATGGAATATTCCTAAAAACTTCATGTTTATCAGTTCGCCGAGCGATCACTTCACACACCGGGTTTCTGATCTTGGAGGAGTACGATTGATTATTTGATAAGGAAGTAACGAAGTACGCAGATTAATATCTTTTTATTTCAAGCCTCTAACTGTGATTGTTTTCCATTACCCTTTTCTCCCCTTTAATTTTTGCAAATGCATTTCCTGCAAATAATGTTTGCGTTGGATAAGCAAATTCAATTCCCTCCTTTTCAAAAGCTTCAAAGATTTGCAGGTAAATATTTTGTTGCCTGTTCATGTATTCTGTATAATCGGGGCCCGCTATATAATAAACACTTTCGAAGTTGAGGCTGAAATCACCAAAGGCCGAAAAGTGGCTCCTGTCAAATGTAGCGCCATCAATGGTTTCAATGATCCCTTTGATTATTTCCGGAATTTTTTTCAGTTGATCTGCGGATGTTTGGTAGGTAACTCCTACACTAAAAACCACTCTCCTTCGTTCCATCCGTTTGAAATTGTGAACGCGGGAATCAGTAAGATCTTTGTTAGAAAATATTAATTGTTCGCCGCTAATTGCCCTTATTCTTGTGGTTTTAATGCCAATATATTCCACGCTGCCCACCTTGTCATCTACTTTTAAAAAATCTCCTATCTCAAATGGGCGATCGAAGAAAATAACGAAATAACTAAAGAGGTCGCCGAGAATTGTTTGTGCCGCCAATGCGACTGCGATACCACCAATGCCCAGTCCCGTAATTATTGTAGTTACATTGTAGCCCAGGTTGTTCATCAGGAATACCAATCCAACAATCCAAATGACGGCTTTGAAAATGAGGATAAGGCCACGTGCTTGTTTCTGCTTGGTCTCGCTATCCTCGTATTTACCTAAAAACGTATAAATAGAATATTGTACCGCCGATGAAAGTAGTCTCAAAACATAAAACGTAACTACAAACATCATTGCTATGTGAATGATATTATTTATGCGCTGGCTAAAAACCAGGTATTGAAGTGCGCCATATATTGCAACAAAATAGAGGAAGGGGATTACTGTCTCTTCTATAGCCAATACAATAAAATCATCAAAAGAATTGGACGTTTTTTCAGACCATTTCTTAAATCTTTTTAGCACAGGTAATCTCAGGATTTTTATCAAACTAAATCCTATTACTACTATGCCTAGTGCTATTCCCCATTCTCTTAACGGGTTTCCAAAATATACTGTGTCCCAAAAATTCATAGTTGTTGTTTTAAAAAAGTTTGTGGCTAATGTTCCGGTTAATACTACCGGCTGGTTGATTCAATCTTACCAGGTTCGATCATAAAATCAATTTTATGATCAGTATATTCTATGCAATTTGTGTAGCAGAATTCCTGCAAAGGAAGCACATTTTTTTTAATGACTATTTAAGGATAACCTAAAAGCCATTCGGTGCTGATAAATAAGCATTACGAGGGAAACATATTAACTCAAATTCTTCTTTTCCGCATCTTCATTCATTTTCATGAATGGTTTTAATATATCAATTGGCACAGGGAAAATAGTGGTGGAATTATTTTCTGTAGCAATTTCGCGTAAGGTCTGTAAATAACGTAACGTAAGTGCACTTGGTTGTTCGCTTAATATTTTTGCAGCATCACTCAATCTTTGTGAAGCCTGGAACTCACCTTCTGCAGAAATTACTTTTGCCCTGCGCTCTCTTTCTGCTTCTGCCTGCTTGGCCATTGCACGCTGCATTTCCTGTGGAAGATCAATTTGTTTTACTTCCACGTGGGTAACTTTTACGCCCCATGGCTCCGTTTGCTGATCAATAATTTGTTGTAAACGGATATTAATTTTTTCTCTTTGAGATAAAAGATCATCCAACTCTGATTGGCCTAAAACGCTTCGCAAAGTTGTTTGGGAAAGTTGGGAGGTACCTACCAAATAATTTTCAATTTCTATAATTGCCAGTTGAGGATCTACTACACGGAAATAAATAACGGCATTCACTTTTATGGAAACGTTATCTGATGTAATAACATCCTGGGGTGGCACGTCCATAACGACGGTACGTAAGCTTACCTTTACCATTTTATCAATTATCGGTATCAACAAAATAAGCCCGGGTCCCTTTGCTCCTCCACCCAGTACTCTTCCTAAACGAAAAATTACGCCTCTTTCATACTCACGAAGAATGCGTATGGCGCTTGCAAGAATATACAAGACAAAAACAAGAACAATGATAAGGGTAAAAGGTAATTGTTGCATTAGTATAATTTATGTGTTTACAAATTTGATAGGAACTAAATAAATTTTCAGCTTTGCTGAACCTGTTCAACGTATAATGTAAGATTTTTTATTCCCTTCACAACTATTTTTTCATTTTCACTTATAGAACCCGATAAAGATTCCGCTTTCCACAGTTCTCCGTTTACTCTTACAGAGCCATACGGTTTGAGCGATTCAACTGTTTGACCAAATTTACCAATTAATACTTCAACGCCACTGGCAACTTTAGCCCGCTGTGCTTTTAGGCCCATGCCCACCACAAATAAAAAGAACAAAGCGGTGACCGCAGTAACTCCGAATATTAGCCCCCGTGAGATGGTAACGAAACTATCAGTTGAGCTCGTTCTGAATAAAATGAGAGAACCGAGCAGAACGGAGACAATTCCGCCGATAGTCAACATTCCGTGGCTCACTACTTTTATTTCCAACAGGAATAAAATAATTCCGAATATTATTAATGCAACTCCTGCATAATTTACAGGCATCGTATTCATGGTATAAAATGCAAAGATGAGAAATATTACGCCTGCAATACCCGGCAATATTGCACCGGGATTAAACAGCTCAAACATAATTCCATAGAACCCAAGCATCATTAGTATATAGGCTACATTCGGGTCACTTATCCGGTCGAGTATTTTTTGAAAAAAGCCCATCTCAACCTTTTTTACCTGCGCATTTTTTGTATGAAGTGTTTTAACGCCATTACCCATCTGAACTTCCTTCCCGTTAATCTGGTCGAGCAGCACAGCATCATTGAGTGCAACGAGGTCAATTACATTTTTTTCCAAAGCTTCATGCTCCGTTATTGAAACACTATTTCGCACTGCATCTTCAGCCCATTCAACATTGCGGTTTCTTTTCATCGCGATTGTTTTGATGAATGCGGCCGCATCATTCATAACTTTTTCATTCATAGTTGAATCCATGCCCCCTTGCAGCGATACCGGGTGGGCTGCTCCCATATTGGTTTCAGGGGCCATTGCGGCAATGTTGGCCGCCATTGTTATAAATACACCGGCGGATCCCGCATGGGCACCTGTCGGAGACACATAAACAACCACGGGCACTTTTGATTGCAATATATCTGTTACAATTCCTCTTGTAGAAGTTACGAGCCCACCGGGAGTATTTAAATGAATGAGCAGGCACTCTGCGTTAGCTTCCTCTGCCTCCTTAATACTTTTATTTATAAACTCCGATGATGATGGATTAATACCTCCATTAATATTTATTGAAATAACAGTTTGGCTAATTCCCGCGAAAGGAAGAAGGAATAATATAGCGATATGCAATCGGATTAGCCGCATGAAAAAAATTAAGAGAAGCTCTTACCAAACCTCACCTTGTAATTTACTAAAAAGAGAAGTAGTAAAAAAGTTTAGAGGATAAAAGCAAAAGCCACCCGCGGGGATAGCCTTTATCTCAAAAAAAATATTTCTTAAAAAATATACCTCGCTCCTATTTGCATCTGCCAGCGGGACGGTAAATCAGGGCTGGTAGTAAATGTTGAGTTTACCGATGGATCAAAAGTATAAACAGGATTGTTATAATTATATGAAACAGATATCGGCTGGAAATAACCGGCTGTGGTTGCATACTTTCTTACACCCCATTTACTATTGAAGAGGTTGCCAAGATTTACAAAATCAATACTGAATTGTACGGTATTAACTTTTTCACCAACCTTAAAATTAAAGTCCTGTAAAATGCGCAGATCGAGCTGATTGAACCACGGATTCTCGCCTTCATATTTTCCGGTGTATTGGCCACGAAGCCCTCTCAGGTAATCATCCTGCGCAATAAACTGCTTGAAAGCCGTGCGCTGTGCAGCGGGGCTTTGTGCATTTCCAAATACATCAACATAAGAAGGGTTAAATGTCATATTATCAATCTCCGCATCAGTCGGAACATATAATAAATCATTACTGGGGGTACCATCATTATTTATATCTCCACCATATACATAAGCAAACCGGTTTCCCGAGTTCCATGAATGAAAGCTAGAAATAGTAGTTGCATATTTTCCATTTCCATACTGAAATTTTCTTGACGCCACAACTATTATGCGGTGCGTATTACCATACAATGAATTGGATAAAACCGCTGCATTGGCGTTATATAAAATAGGATTTCTGTCGAAAGCATCACTCGATATTTCAGCAGAAATAGAACTGGCATCTTTCGCGATAAGATAGTTATATGCGGCCATCAAATAATAACCGTTTTTAAAAGTTTGCTGTACCTGGAAGGAGGCATTGAATTGATATCCCACATTTGTATTTGTGAACACGTAAGTATTTGCGGTCGCAGCACCATCGGTACCTTTGTCCGCTGCCCGGTAAACATTTCTATCATCTGCCGTACCGCTATGCAATGAACCGCCGGGAGTTCCGAGATTATAATTGCGAACCATCATTGCTTTTACATCCTTGGTATAAGAACCATCAATGCTAAAAACAGTACCATAAGGAATTTTAAAATCAAGGCCAAGATTGGAACGCCACACTTGCGGCCACCTGAAATTTCTATCTGTTACGTTATAAAATCCAGAAAAAGGATTGGCAATCTGGTTGCCCAACCATACAAAAGGAAAACGTCCGGTGAATAAGCCCGAACCACCACGAACCTGTAAAGTCCTGTCACCTTTTACGTCATAATTGAAACCTACACGGGGGGAGAGTAAAGGCTTTTTTGTAGGAAAGCGACCGTTGTCAAGTTCTTTGCCTGCTCCATTCGTAACAGAATTTCCATTCGCATCAAAAAGTGTAAGGTTATCATTGTTTTGAATTGTAGGCGAACCAGTAGTGTAAGTCCCCAGGAAAGCTCCGGTATTCGGGTCAAAATTTGGGCTGCTATAGCTGGCATTAAAATATTGGGGAATATCCATTCTTAGTCCGTACGTTAATCTGAATTTATTTGTAACTGCCCATTCATCCTGGATATAGCCGGATATCTGCCCAACTGTAAGTTTAGCAAGTGTCCACGCATTTGCTGCAGCCCTAGTGTTTGCGGTGTTTACATCTACATCGAGTGGATACGCGCCGAAAACTACATTACCTCCAACGGGAACGCTATCTTTAAAAGTTTGAAGGTCAATGGTACCAAATACGCTAGGCCCGTACGCTCCAAGATTAAAAGAATTGGCGAATTTGAATGATTCAAAAGAACCACCAATGGTAAGTGAATGATTCTTTAAAAAGATGTTGAAGTTATCAGTAACCTGGAAGGCATCCTGGTCCAGAACGTTGTGTATTGAAAACGGTTCGTGGCCCGCAACAATGTAAGCAACACCATTCTTCGTAAGAGTCAAAGAAGGGAAAGGCGTTGAGAAAGGATTCCTGTTATCTCTGAAGATGCTGTAAACAACTCTTAATTTATTGGCATAATTACCGCCGAAATTAGATTTCAACTCTGCATTAAAGGAATGAAGCTTGTTCACAATTTCATAGCCCGAATTTCTGAATTGCAATGTGGTAAAATCAGGCCCGCGTCTTTGAATTGCACTGGGATGTGCAGGCTTACCTTTACTGGCATCAAGTCCGTTGTAAGTAAAAGAAAGCTTATGAACCGAATTTATATTCCAATCAATTTTCGCAAGCCATTTATAATTAGTCTGGCTAAGCGTGAATCCCTCATAAGGACCTGTTTCGTAGCCAAATCGATTTTTCAAAATGGCGCTTACATCCTGGAGATCGCTTTCAAGCACCCTTGATGTATTAGGCTTTCCTGCATTCGATGAATTCTGCGCGACATAACTGGAGGCCTCATCTTTTCTTTGCTCTGTTTCAAAATTTACGAAATAGAATAATTTATTTTTTACAATTGCTCCGCCCAAGGAAAAGCCCGCCTGCAACTGGCTCAAGTCCGGGATGGTAAGTTTAGTTTTATCTACTCTTTTACCGGTGAGCGCCTGGTTTCTCCAGAAGCCAAATACAGTTCCGTAAAAATTGTTAGAACCCGATTTAGTAACGGTATTAACCCCGGCGCCTGTAAAGCCAGCCTGTGTTACATCGTAAGGCGCAAGGTTTACCTGTATCTGGTCTATCGCGTCAAGCGAAATTGGCTGAGCGCTTGTCTGGCCGCCGGGAGTGGGAGCATCCAAACCGAAAGGATTATTAAACACTGCGCCGTCCAATGAAAAATTATTATACTGGCCATTGCGTCCCGCAAAAGAAAGGCCGTTGAAAGTAGCCGATGCTGATGGCGTCAGTCTTAAAAAATCATCCGCTGATCTTGAGATTGTGGGAAGAGCTTTCAACAGGCGACTGCTAATATTGGTAGAAGCGCCGGTTCTTTTATTATCAAATACTGATGAGCCCGATGAGATAGTTACCGTTTCAAGTTGTTGGGATTTTTCGTTGAGAGCAATATCTATAGAATTGTTTTGCCCAAGATCCAGGAAAATATCTTTAACAACGCTCTCCTGGAAACTAACGTGAGCAACAGTTACTATATATGGGCCACCCACCCTTAAGTTAGGAACTGTAAAACGCCCGTCAGATTTTGTAATTAATGATTGCCTGATACCTGCATCAGGAAATTCAACTGTAACAGTTGCACCGTCAAGCGGAGCACCTTTCGGGTCCGTTACAATACCAGCAAGGGTTGCAGTAGTTACCTGCGCAAATAGTGCCGGAGATAAAAATGTGCAAACGATTAAAATAAAAAGGGAGCTCTTTGGTAGTTGTTTTGTTATCATAACAGTTATTTCGGGGATTAAAATTTCGAAATTACACAACTGTTCCTGATAATTTTTAAAATAATATTCACAGTTTTACCATCTCCAACCGCAATTAAATTAGTGGTTGGCCCTGATTTTTTTATTGAGTGACAACAACAATCGTCTTGCTGTCATACCCGAGGGTATATTATAATGATAATTGAAAAGTCTCCGCTACCGTGGACGTAAAACTGAAAGTGCTTCTACTTGCAAGGTTGCCGCTATCATAATCCTAAATGTGCAGGTTACCTGTTTCAATTTTTAAAAATCAATTAAAAAAAACCGCGGATTCTTGACATTGCCTGTAAAATCAAAATTAGAACTTAGGCATTCATAAAATTTGGTAAAGGAATTAAATGAGAAATTTCTTTATAACATTAAGGCAACCACGCCGGTTTTTTACGCGATATACATTAGAAGTTTTATTGGACTTACTGCGCTAAATTTTTTTATGAAAAAAATTCTCTTCCCTTTTTTATGCTTTTTATTTTTAAAATCACAGGCAACTACCTGGCAGGTAGATGTTTCAAATTTTCAATTTTCATCCCCGACTCTAAATGTAAAAGTGGGAGATATAATTCACTGGGTTTGGGTCAGTGGCTTTCACACAACTACTTCGCTAACGGTTCCTTCGGGTGCCGCCGTATGGGACGCTTCAATAACTTCAACAAGCACTACATTTGATTACACAGTAACCAAAGCGGGATCCTATTCCTATGAATGCAGTATCCATCCCTTGCAAATGCAGGGCACTTTTACTGCGACGGTTGTTACACCTGTAATTCTTTCGCAGTTCAATGTTGTTTCTTCCAATGGGAAAGCCAGTATCAACTGGACCACACAAACAGAATTGAATGCCGATCATTTCTCCATTCGCAAAAGCCTGGATGGAAAAGATTTTAAAGAGATCGCTGAAATTCCGGCCGCAGGAAATTCGTCCCTGCAAAGAGATTATTCTTACACTGATGACCAGATTTCTTCTTCGATCCGTTATGCGTATTATGCGTTGGGGATTATAGATAAAGATGGCCAAATGGAATTATCGCCAATTAAAATTTTTAAAAACAAGGCTGCGTTCTCAAAACTGATTATTTCGCTTTCGCCAAATCCTATAGGCGGGATGGGCCATCTCATGCTAAAATTTAATGCCGATAAATCCGGCACGATGGTCGCGAAAATAATAGATGCGCAAGGCAAACTTGTGTTGCAAACTGATCTGTCGGCGGCAACAGGAGTAAATAGCGGGCACATTCACTTGGGTGAAATATCTAATGGCACTTACACGATTCAATTTACGCTTGAAGGAACAAGCGAATCATACAGGATCATTAAAAATTAGTTTTTTTGCGGAAGACTTTTTTTTAAGAATTATTGTTTGTACAAATGCAACACAACTGTTTCATGCTTTTTTAAAGTCCCTGAATATTTATTTAGCAGGCCCATATCTTTTTTATTCCACAAGTCTTTTGCGTTGTAAGATCCTTTAATCCCAATTGAGGAAAACACAACATTAGCATCTACAGGAATTCCACCCCGGTTAAACAAGATAACAGCATAGTCGCCTCCCTTTAATGGCTTCGTCCACACTTCGAAGTTACCCTCATCCAGTTTCTTGCTGCCTTGTATGCCAAGCGGATCCTGGTTTATTGCTATAATATCGCGGTTGGTAAGAATATTTTTTGTGGTATCCGTCATGTTTGCAAGATCGTTACCTGCAATAAGAGGCGCATCAAGTAAACACCAAAAACTAAAGTGTGCTTTAGATTCATCTTCGGTTAATTTTCCATTACCCACTTCAAGCATATCGGGATCGTTCCAATGCCCTGGTCCGGAATATTTTTCAAGGCCCTCCTGCTCATCAAGAATGAGTACCCAGCCCAGGCCACCCCATTTCTCTTTGCAATCAAAACAGTTGACAATATCACCGGTAGTGCGCCAGAGATTACCAACACCCTGTGCCCAATACCATGGATTGTGGCTGCCCCATTCGCACATGCTAAACACAATATCGTGACCTGAGTTTTTAAGAGCTTTACTCATTTTAGTGTATTGTGTTTTTGCATCTAGTCCGTCGGCATTGCACCAGTCGTATTTTAAATAATCAACACCCCACGCCGCATATTGATTTGCATCCCGTTCTTCATGGTTGTAGCTCCCGGGCCGGTTCTGGCAAGTACCGGTTCCTGCATCTGAATACAATCCAAACTTGAGGCCTTTTGAATGTATATAATCCGCAAGCGCTTTCATTCCTGACGGAAACTTGACAGAATCCACAACAATATTTCCTTTGGAATCCCGGGCCACCTGCCAGCAATCATCAATTACAATATATTCATACCCTGCATCTTTCATGCCGTTGCTTACCATCACATCGGCCATTTGTTTTATGAGTTGCTCACTTACGTTGCATCCAAATTTGTTCCAGCTATTCCATCCCATCGGAGGGGTTGCTGCAAGCATTTTTTGTTGGGCGTACATGCAGTTACCGCTTAATAATAACAACAGAGAGAAAAATAGTTTCATCGCAAGTAATTTTTTGAGGAGGTATTTAATTGAATTTTCAACTGAGTTATAAAGGTAGTATAAGTATATAGGATATTTATTTATCATAGAGATATAACTCTTTAAAATTGAAATACTTTCACCCATCATTTACCTTTAGCACTTAAAAAATAACTGCGATGAAATTACTTTTCGTTTTTCTATTTATCCTCCCCTTATGTGCTGTTGCACAAAAACTCCCATCTATAGAAGAAAAAACAAAAGACATGGAAAAGTATGAGGGCTTTTTCAATTTCTATTGGGATGAAGACAATGGCAAAATATGGCTTGAAATAAATAAACTTGATTCGGAAATCTTATACCAGGCTTCATTGCCTGCAGGGCTCGGATCTAATGATATAGGCCTTGACAGGGGATTGACTGGCGATACCCGCATAATAAAATTTGTAAAAACCGGCAGAAAAATATTGATGGTACAACCAAATTATACGTACCGTGCGATCACAAATGATGTAAATGAAAAACGTGCGGTAGAGCAATCATTCGCTCAATCAACACTCTGGGGTTTCGTGGCAGAAGCAGAAAGCAACAATGCCGTGCTGGTGGATGCCACCGATTTTTTATTACGCGATGCAATGAATGTTTCCAATACATTAAAGAAACAAAAAGAAGGAAATTATTCCATTGACAAATCGCGTTGTGCCCTTTACCTGGAGCGCACAAAAGATTTTCCGCTCAATACAGAATTTGAAGCAAGCATTACGTTTGTAAATAATGATGGAAGCGCAGGCAGCCAGGTTACATCAGTGGCTCCATCAACAGAAGCAATAACATTGCGCATGCATCATTCATTCGTACAATTGCCTGACAATAATTTTAAGACAAGGGAGTTTGATCCGCGATCCAGTTTCTATAATATCTCTTATTTTGATTACAGCACACCTGTATCAGAACCTATCGTAAAATATTTTGCCGCCCGCCACCGTCTGCAAAAAAAAGATCCCAGTGCTGCCATGAGTGAAGCTGTAAAACCCATTATTTATTATGTAGATAGCGGTGTGCCAGAGCCGATACGCAGCGCCCTGGTAGAAGGTGCAAGTTGGTGGAACCAGGCCTTTGAAGCTGCCGGTTATATCAATGCATTCCAGGTAAAAATATTACCGGATGATGCTGACCCTATGGATTTACGCTATAATGTGATCAACTGGGTACATCGCTCAACACGCGGCTGGAGTTATGGATCTTCGGTTGTTGACCCCAGAACGGGAGAGATCATTAAAGGAACCGTATCGCTCGGGTCGTTGCGTGTGCGACAGGATTATTTAATTGCGACAGGTTTGCTTGCCCCATACACTAGCGGGAAAACTGTTGATGATAAAATGCTCAAAATGGCTTTGGCAAGAATAAGGCAACTCGCAGCACATGAGGTGGGCCATACACTCGGGCTGATGCATAACTATTCCGCGAGTACAGTAAACCGTTCAAGTGTTATGGATTATCCCCACCCTTTGGCAACTATAAATGAAGCCGGCGATATTGATTTGAGCAAAGCTTATGATGGCAAAATCGGTGCCTGGGACAAAGTTTCAATCACCTGGGGCTACCAGGATTTTCCAAAGGGCACCAATGAAAATGAAGCATTAGATACATTGCTTAATAGTGCCTTTAAAAGTGGCCTCCGTTTTCTAACAGACCAGGACGCAAGGCCTGCTGGTGGTATGAGCCCTTATGCGCACTTATGGGATAATGGCAGTAATGTGTTTGATGAATTAAAAAGTGTAATGCGTGTAAGAGCTAAAGCGATTGAGCAATTTGGTGAAAATGATATACGCCCAGGTATGCCGATGGCTATGCTGGAAGATGTGCTGGTACCCGTTTATTTTTACCATCGTTACCAACTCGAGGCAGTAACCAAATTGGTAGGCGGCGTGGATTATAATTATG
>JBBSBD010000116.1:0-17222 GCA_038251675.1 Chitinophagales bacterium
AATATGGATTCGCTGCTGAATATATTTATCACCGACATTACTCCTTTAAAGGACTCGCTTTCCAGCCCGCTCACGGCAAAGCGCATAGATTATGTCACGGATGCGCAGGACAGAAAAAAAATAAGGCTTCAGCAATTCCAGGAAAAAGGAGATAATTACCTGTTGAATAACGGAGACCTGTCATCTTTAAAAATAGCGCAAGACACTATTAATATTATCGGCATTATAGCAAATCCACCAAAGACAAAAGAAAAAATAAGCCTTACACATCCCCGCTATTACCGGCTGCTTTTTTATCTCAACAATATTGGTGAATTAGCCGGCTATATGAATGGAACAATCGGGGGGAAAATACACACGATCCAAAACAATTTAAAAACGAAATGGCCCACTGTATTAGGCACAGGCTATCATTATCTTAAAAAAGATAAAGCCATAACGGCTGACAAGCCTTACGGAGAAACTCCAGGTGGAACGGGTGATTTTATAACCGGCTATATAACTGTGAATGTGCAGAATTATAAAAATTATTTTGTTCCGTCTTTTAGTATTGGTACAAGGCTTACTTTATCAAATCGTGACCGTTCTTTTAAGTGGGAGCCGGGATTACTTTGGGAGCCACATTTTCTTTTCGCCAGGGATACATTCGGGAAACTCAGGACATACCGGAATGACTTTCTTACTCTTACCTACGGGCAGGGCGGCACCACAGATCATAATCCTCAAAAAGATTTTGCATTCAGCGCAGTTTTCTCTTTAGGCTATTTAATCAACAGAAACGGAGATTATTTTGAAAAAAATACTTTTCGACTTGGAGCAGGTAAACTGAAATTAATGAAGACCTCTATTGAGCCTTCCATGTATTTTGATAATTTTTTTAAAGGCGTAACGCCAGGGATAAGGATAAGCCAGGCGTTCTAGAGTGTGTTCGAAAAATTATTTTAACATGTAATAATTTGATAACTTTTACAAAAATATAAGACTACTGGAAATATTCTTTCACTTTAGCCTTAGCTCCGCGACGCACTCAATATGATGCGTATGCGGAAACATATCTACCGGCTGCAATTTTTCAACAGAATAAACTTCATTTAGTAATTGCAGGTCACGGGCCTGCGTTGCAACATTGCAACTCACATACACAATTTTTGGTGAACGAATTTCTACTAGTTTGCTGATAAGTTTAGCATGCAGGCCGGTACGGGGCGGATCAACAATTACAACATCGGGCCTGCCATTAATATTGAAAAAATCCTCATTGCAAGTTTCTATTACATCGCCGCAGAAAAAAGATGCCTGGTCCAAATTATTCAGCCTGGCGTTTTCCTTCGCATCATTTATGGCTTCCTGAATCACATCCACGCCAATTATTTTGGCAGCATTTTTACTCAGAAAAATCCCAATACTTCCCGTTCCGCAATACAAGTCGTAAATAATTTCATTTCCTTTTAGCGAGGCAAAATCCCTTACAACCTTATAGAGTTTTTCAGCCTGTTTCGTATTGGTTTGAAAAAATGATTTTGGGGAAACCTTGAAATTATAATCGCCCAACTTTTCCATCACATATCCTTTTCCGAATGCAATTTTTGGATCAAGATCATAAATACTGTCATTCCATTTTGCATTAATGGTATATAACAAAGTAGTAATAGAGGGAACTTGTTCCAACAAAAAATTGCACAACCGCTCTCTTTCTTTCTCATCATCATATCCAAAAACAAGGTTCACCATAAGTTCACCTGATTCACAATTTCTAATAATGATATTTCTTAACCATCCGACATGATCTTTTATATTATAATAGCTATAATCGTTTGCCATAGCAAAATCACGAATACTGTTCCGGATTTTATTATTTACATCGTCCATCAGCCAGCATTCATAAATGTCAATGATTTTATCCCACAGCCTGGGCACATGATATCCTAATGCACCACCCGGCCATTCATCCTCTCCAAGATCTTTTAACTGTTGGTCGGGTAAATATTTTCTGTTGCTGAAGGTGAATTCCAGCTTATTTCTGTAATGAATAATCTTATCTGAACCAATTATTGGCAGGACGGGCAACTCCGTAAGATGGCCTATTCGCCTAAACGCCTCTACAGTTTCTTGCTCCTTATATTCGAGTTGTTTTTTATAAGGAAGCATTTGCCATTTGCAGCCTCCACATACACCAAAATGAATGCAAAAAGCGTCAACTCTTTCTTTGCTGAACTCTTTTATTTTAATTGCCTTTCCTTCGCCCCAATCTTTCTTATTTTTCGTGACCAAAACATCGGCTATATCACCGGGAACTGCGCCTTCTACAAAAATTACTTTCCCATCAACTCTTGCAAGGGCCTTACCCTCCGCGGCATAGCCAGATATGGCCAAATCTTCCAATACAAATTTCTTATTCCTTTTCATTCGCCTTTTGTTTACTCTTAAAGTATCAAAGATTCAGAAGTAAAAATACTTCATGGCAGGTGAATTAAGTTTTGGTGAAAATGTTAAGTATTTTAACGTTTAAATTTTTTGTGCTCAATTTGAATATTTTTGTTGCCTATTTTTATTGAATGAAAATATTTTTTTGCATTTTAATTCTCCTGCTTTCTATAACGGGTTTACATGCCCAGGGTTATAAGGTGTCGTTACATACGCCCAACTACACAGAAGGAATTGCTTACCTCACTTACTATTACGGTAAGAGTATGAATGTAGAAGATTCCGCTGCGATAAGTAATAAGGGTGTAGCTGTATTTCAAAAAAAAGAAACCCTGTTACCGGGTGTATATTCAATTGTTTTCCCCGGGAAAAATAAATTATTCGATTTTTTAGTTGGTAAAGAACAGGCAATATCAATAGATGCAGATACCAGCGATCTTGTAAATAAAACGGCAGTAAAAGGATCTTCAGAGAATGATCTTTTTCAGCAATATCAAAAATTCATCGCATCGAAAAGCGGCAGCTTGCAACAGGAACTGGCAGCTTTTAAAAATTCAAAAACAAAAGCCGACAGCGCTTTGCATGAAAAAAATTACAATCAGCTTAATAAAGAACTCGTCGATTACCGGGATAATATCATAAAGGAAAATCCTGAATCGATGTTAGCGGCTTTACTCAAAAGCATGAAGGAACCACAGGCTGAAATGGCTAAGCCGGTTACAAGAGAAGATTCTCTCAACAATTATCAATATTACAAAAAGCATTATTGGGATGGAATTGACTTTACAGACGATCGCGTAATTCGCACCCCGTTCTTCCTGCCGAAACTTGAAAGATTTTTCAGGGAAGTCGTATCACCTGCGCCTGATTCGATCATTAGAGAATCGGATTACCTGCTCTTAAGAGCGAGAACATCTCCCGATATGTATAAGTTTTTGCTCAACTGGCTTACTGACGAGTACATAAATCCAAAGTACATGGGCCAGGATGCAGTATTTGTGCACCTGTTTGAAAAATATCATTCAAAGGGTGTTTCATCATGGCTTAATGAAAAGCAAATGACCGCCATTTCAAACAGGGCTTATATGCTGATGTCTAATCTCATCGGAGAGCAAGCCGCTAACCTCGAAATGGTAGATACATTGGGAACAAAAAGGCCGTTATATGATTTGGATGCTGCATATACAATCGTAGTTTTCTGGGATCCAACCTGTAGCCATTGCCAGCATGAAGTTCCGAGGCTCGATTCCTTTTACAGGGCTATATGGAAAGATGAAGGCGTGAAAATGTATGCAGTGCTTTCTGAAACAAAAGAACAGGATAAATGGAAGGAGTTCATTAATAAGAACAATTTGCAAAGCTGGGTAAACGTTTACCAGACTGAAGAGCAAAAGAAAGCAAATGACGAAGCCCAGAAACCTTCTTACAAACAACTTTATGATGTAACTCAGACTCCCACTTTATATTTGCTTGATAAAGACAAAAGAATAATAGCAAAAAAGCTGACTATTGATCAAATGGATGATGTGTTACAAATGAAAGTGACTAATAAAATAAAGAGTGGAAAAACAACACAATAAGCTCTTCGCCGATTATCGAAAATTCAATTTTTTAATCTTCCCTTGAATTATTTATCGATCAATATTAATATCCTTTAAGTTGAGAATTCTGTATAATTTTCCTCTGCTACTTAATTAAAATAATCTCTAATGAAAAAACTGATACTACTTATTGCCTTATCTTCTGCTTCGTTTTTTTCTTATTCCCAGGCCTTATTTAGTTATGGTAACAATGTTGTGAGTAAAGATGAATTTCTAAAAGCCTACAATAAAAATAAAACCACTGCGACTAATAAGGAACAGGCATTAAGAGATTACCTGGATCTGTATATAAAATTCAAACTCAAAGTGCAGGCTGCGAAAGAATTAAAACTGGATACACTACCCGCTCTCGAAGCTGATCTTCAAAATTTTCGTTCACAAATCGAAGATGGCTATTTAAAAGATAGCCGGCAGGTAGATTTGCTCACAGACGATGCATACAATCGCAGCAAAAAGGATATTCATACTTCGCACTTTTTTGTTGCCATAAATAGTAAAATGTTACCAGCAGATACCATGAAAGCCTATAAAGCAATCATGGAAACTTATGATGAACTGAAAAAGGGAAAAACAAACTATGAAGATATACTGGCAGAAATAAAAGAAGAGTTAGCGCCTGTGCAGGGGAACGACCTTGGCTTTATTACGGTCTTTACACTTCCTTATGAATTTGAAAATATAATATATAGCTTAAAACCCGGTGAGGTAAGCAAGCCATATCGTTCCAAAAAAGGATGGCATATTTTTAAAAATGAGGAGCAAAGGCCGGCTGTGGGTAAAATAAAAGTTGCACAGATTTTATTTGCAGTACCTGCGGCAGGGAATAATGTTTTGAGAGACCGCGCAAAAAAATTGGCGGATTCCGTTTATGAAGCAGTAGGATCAGGAGCTGACTTTAGTGATATGGCAAAAAAATATAGCGACGATAAAATTACCTATATGAACGGTGGGCTTATGCCGGAATTTGGCGTTGCAAAATACGATGGCGGCTTTGAGAAAGTTGCCTTTTCATTAAAAAAAGACGGAGATGTGTCAGAACCATTTCAAACAGAATATGGCTATCATATTTTAAACCGTATCTCACTGTCACCCATACCTTCAAATAAAGAAGACGAAGCTTACTTGTCCGCCGTGCGGCAGGAAGTTTTGAACGACAGCAGAATTGAAACAGCCAAAGAAAAGTTTTTGAAAGAAATTAAAAGCAGAACAGGATACAAAAAGAACAACGGGATAAATGAAACTGCTTTGTGGAAAATAACAGACAGTTTTACCTTGGCAAACAAAAAACTTGCAGTTGGTAACCTTAATGGCAAATCAATTTTATTTTCTTTCAACGATAATAATAAAGTAACCGTTGGCGACTGGTTGCAGTATGCTAAAAGGACAAAAGAAAACACCCAAACTCCCAACACTTCATCTTACCCGGAATTGATGAGTACCTATGCAGCCGTTACCGCCACTGAGAATTATCGCAAAAGGTTGCAGGATTTTAATCCCGATTTTAAGTACCAATTAAAAGAATTCAAAGAGGGAAACATGCTGTTTGAGATCATGGAAAGAAATGTATGGTCTAAAGCTTCATCAGATACTGCAGGATTGCTAAAATATTACAATCAACACAAAAATAACTACCGGTGGGGTTTAAGCGCCGATGCAGTCTTATATTCCTGCGCCAATCCAACAATAGCGAAGAATGCCACCGAGCAAATTCAGCAAGGCCGTCAATGGAAAGACGTAATGAGTGAAAACCCTACTCAGATCCAGGCTGATTCAGGACGATACGAACTAGGGCAGATACCTGTAGTTGAAAGAACCAATTTTACCGCCGGGATAGTCACAGCACCTGTTACGAATAGTGCAGATGGTACTACCGTTTTCGCACAAATCATAAAATTATATCCCGCCGATCAGCAAAGAAACTTTGAAGACGCCAGGGGGCTTGTTATTAACGATTATCAAACGTTTCTTGAAGAAAAATGGATAGAGCAGTTAAAGAAAAAATATCCTGTGAAAGTGAATGAAAAAGTTTTTCAGTCACTGTTATGAACATCGGCCTAAAAAATAAAATCAAAAATCAAACCCGCTTCTTTCTCTACAGTCTATGTCTCGGATTTTCCTGTTAACAATCCCGACTGTAATATTTGTTGGCCGTGTTTTTGAAGACACTTTAAACGAATCAACCTCATAGATTACCTTTTTTTTAAACTAAAACCACAAAATGAAAACACTATTAAGTATCTCTTTGCTAACATTCCTATTTGTAACAGCAAGATCGCAGCTTTATGTACAGGGAGGTTTAAATCTCGCCAACATCAGCAAAACATCTTCGGGCCAAACAGAAAAAAACAATATGCTTACCACTTTTAATGCAGGCATACTTGGCAGGTTTGGGTTATCTGAAATAATTGATCTTGAAAGTGGGCTATTGCTTGATGGCCGCGGATCGAAAGCAGAAAGTTATTTAACCGGCGCTACCGATGATAATTATGTAAAATCAAGGTTTAATCCTTTGTATCTCGAATTGCCATTGAATTTGGTGGTGCGTTTTCCACTGGAGAAAAAGACAAATTTATTTTTTCATGGCGGCCCTTATGCTGCTATTGGTATTGCGGGAAATTCCAAAACGGAATCCAGGATTCTCGGAATTACTTCTACGAGTAATAATAAGATAAAGTTCAGTAATGATGACCCTTTCACCTCGCAGCAGGACGATGCAGCCTATAATAAACTTAAGAGGTTCGACTTCGGATTAAATTTTGGCGGAGGTATTGATCTTGGTAAAGTACTATTAAAAGTGAATTACGCCCTTGGCCTTACAAAAATTAATTCAACACAAAGCGACAATGGAATGGACGATAAAAATAAATATCGTACGGTAAGCATTTCTCTTGGTATTCCGTTATTAGGTAATTAAGAATAAATTTTTTGAGCAAAAAACAATAAGGGCTATCGGGAACTATTTCCTGGTAGCCCCTGTTTTTGAAGCAAATTTTAAATACTTGTCTGAAAACCGTAAGAGGTTATACCAATTCTTTTACCACATTTGCCACCACATGTGGCTTACCCAATGTATAATAGTGCAGAACCGGAACTTCAGATTTTTTGAGTTCTTTCGATTGAAATAACAGCCATTCAGTGCCTACAATTTCTACGTCAGCATCAGTTCTGCATTTCATGATTTCATTGCTAAGGTCTGTAGGTATTTCTACATTAAATGTTCTTGGCAATACTGATAGTTGCTTCCGCGACGTAATGGGCTTAAGCCCAGGAATTATCGGAACCTGGATGCCCGCATCCCGGCACTTCTTTACAAAATCAAAATACTTTTTATTGTCAAAAAACATTTGGGTAGTTATGTAGTCTGCTCCTGCATCAACCTTCATTTTAAGATAGCGGATATCGCTGTCCATATTCGGCGCTTCAAAATGTTTTTCCGGGTAGCCGGCCACGCCAATACAAAATTTAGTTTTGTATCCATCGCGAATATCTTCTTCCAGGTAAATTCCATTATTAAGGTTTACCGTTTGCTTTAGCAGATCAATGGCATAAGAATGGCCACTCTTTTCCGGCTCAAAAATGGTTTCATTCTTGGCCGCATCTCCGCGAAGTAAAAGCACATTATCAATACCAAGAAAAGCAAGATCAATAAGCGCATTTTCAGTCTCCTGAATATTAAAACCACCGCAAATTAAATGTGGTACTGCATCAATCTTATAATGGTTCATAATAGCAGCACATATCCCTACGGTTCCTGGCCTTTTTCGTACCTCTATTTTATCAAAAGTGCCATCAGCTTTCTTTTTGAAAACCTGCTCGCTTCTGTGATACGTTACATTAATAAATGCCGGGTTAAATTCCATCAAAGGATCCAGGTGGCTATATATTGATTCTATTGTTTTACCTTTTAATGGCGGAAGAATCTCAAATGAAACTGTGGTATCCTTTGCCTCTTTTATATGGTCGGTGACTTTCATTTTAAAAAAATAGATGCAAACATAAACCCAAAAAACCAATAGGCAAAAAAGTGAATTTAATCAGCACTATCGGTAATCAATTTGCAATGTCAATACAATACTTTTAGCTCAATGATTAATGACTTTAATAGTCGAAAAGAATATGTTGGCAAGTACCTTAACATTCATTCGCTTATTTTTGTTGAAATACTTTTGTCTTGAATCAAACAATATTCGCCAAAGACCTTGTAAAATACTACGGAAAACGAGCTGTTACCAATAATGTTTCCTTCCAGGTGGGGCAAGGCGAGATTGTAGGCTTACTTGGACCTAACGGAGCCGGCAAAACTACTTCATTCTACCAGGTGGTGGGCCTGGTAAAACCTGACGAAGGAAAGGTTTTTTTAAACGATCTTGATATTACAAAACTGCCGATGTATAAAAGGGCTAAAATGGGCCTTGGATATTTGCCACAAGAAGCGAGCATATTCAGAAAACTTACCGTAGAAGACAATATCTCTGCGGTGCTGGAAATGACGAAGCTTTCTAAAAAAGATCAAAAAGAAAAGCTGGAATCACTTATAAACGAATTCAACCTGGCCCACGTGAGAAAAAGTAATGGCGATGTGTTGAGCGGAGGGGAGAGACGTCGTACTGAAATTGCACGAGCATTAGCCGTTGACCCCAAATTTATTTTGCTTGATGAACCGTTTGCGGGAATAGATCCCATAGCAGTAGAAGATATACAGAGCATTGTAACAAGACTAAAATATAAGAATATAGGAATACTTATAACAGATCATAACGTAAATGAAACCCTGTCAATTTGCGACCGGGCCTACCTGCTTATTGAAGGGAAAATTTTTATAGAAGGAACGGCTGAACAACTGGCAAAAGACGAACAGGTGAGGCGATTGTACCTGGGCCGTAATTTTGAATTAAAAAGAAAAGATTATTTACATACAGATGCTATGAACTAATGGTCAATAATTTTCGATTTGCTTTTAGTTTTAATAGTATCAATTAGCGGCTAAGATTCACTTAGATACTTCTGAGAACCGATTGCCGTGAAATTTCTATTCATCACTAAAATTCAAAAAAACATTAGGCATTAAAGAATAAAGCAATTTATTAACTTGCCTTACAATGAAACTATTAAGCCCCGCCATATCACGTTTAGCAAGATTGCGTTTATGGGGCGTACAAAACTGGATTGATAACCCGGTGGCCGTACAAAGAGATGTATTGCAGCACCTGGTAACGCAAGCTCAATACACGGAATTTGGAAGAAAGTATTCTTTCTCAAAACTTTTTACCGTAAAGGATTTTAAAAAAAGTGTACCTATTCATGAGTATGATGATATAAAGCCTTACATCAAGCGCATGATGAATGGTGAAGAGAATATCTTATGGAACACTCCTATCAACTGGTTCGCTAAAAGCAGCGGGACCACTTCGGAGAAAAGTAAGTTTATACCTATAAGCGAAGAAAGCCTGAAAGACACACACTTTAAAGGTTCTAAAGATGTACTTACAAATTACTACAACAATTTTCCTGACAGTGACTTACTCACCGGTAAAAGCTTGGTAGTAGGCGGTAGCCACCAGGTAAATAATTTTAATGAAGAAATACAGTACGGCGACCTGAGTGCGGTGCTCATGCAGAACACACCATTCTGGGGCCATTGGATAAGAACTCCGGAACTTAGGATCGCTTTGCTGGATGAATGGGAAAGTAAAATTGAACAACTGGCTCAAACCACCATTAATGAAAACGTAACATCCATGGCGGGCGTTCCTACCTGGACAATTGTATTAATAAAAAGAATTCTTGAAATTTCACAAAAAGAAACCCTCAAAGATGTTTGGCCTAATCTTGAGCTGTACATACATGGTGGTGTATCGTTTACTCCGTACCGCGATCACCTTCGCAAATTAATAGGCGCACCGATAAATTATCTAGAAATCTACAATGCAAGCGAGGGATTTTTTGCCGCGCAAAATATGCCGGATGATGATGGTATGCTCCTGTTTACCGATAATGGTATATTTTATGAATTTATGCCTGTGGAGGAATATGGCAAAGATGGCGCAAAGACCATTGGTCTCAAGGAAGTTGAACTATTCAAAAATTATGCTTTGGTAATAAGTACTAATGGGGGCCTATGGCGGTATCTTGTTGGCGATACCGTTCAATTTACATCGCTTCGTCCTTTTAAAGTAAAAGTAACAGGCAGGCTCAAGCATTACATGAATGCCTTTGGAGAGGAAGTGATTGTGGAAAATTCGGATAAGGCAATTGCAATAGCTTCAGCAAAAACCGGCGCAGTGGTTAGCGATTATACAGCAGCACCTGTATTTTTTAGTGAGAACGAAAATGGCGCTCACGAATGGTTGATCGAGTTTGATAGATTACCCAATGATATTGATGATTTCACTTTGGCTCTTGATACAGCATTAAAGTCGGCAAATAGCGATTATGAAGCAAAGCGTTACCGTGATATCGCTTTGCGCCGGCCTATAGTTCATATTTTAAAATCAGGGACTTTTAGAGAATGGCTAAAAAGAAAAAGTAAATTGGGTGGCCAGCATAAAATACCCAGGTTGAGTAACGACAGGGATTTAATTGAGCAAATTCTTAGCATAAAAAATTCATAGGCAATCAAAAGTGCAAATAAATATTATAACAATAACAGTCTTCGATTATGGCACTATTAGAAAATAAAGTTTCGATCGTAACCGGCGGCAGTCGTGGAATTGGCGAAGCAATTGCGCTAAAACTTGCGGAAAACGGCTCACACATTGCACTCACATACCTGAGCAGTGATGATAAGGCAAAAGCCCTGGAAGAAAAATTAAGAGCTTTTGGCGTTAACGCAAAGGCTTATAAAAGTGATGCCGGCATCTACGAAGATTGCGAATCGATGGTAAATGATGTAGTTAAAGAATTTGGGACGGTAGATATTTGCGTGAATAACGCAGGAATTTCAAGAGACAATTTATTGCTTCGAATGACACCCGCACAATGGGATGAAGTAATGACTACCAATCTTAAAAGTGTTTTCAATATGACAAAGCAAGTCATTCGGCCAATGATGAAAGCTAAAAAAGGAAGCATCATAAATATGAGTTCAATCGTTGGAATGAAGGGCAATGCCGGCCAAAGCAGTTATGCAGCAAGCAAAGCAGGAATAATCGGCTTTACAAAATCTATCGCTGCAGAACTCGGCAGCCGTAATGTAAGGTGCAATGCAATTGCTCCCGGGTTTGTTGAGACTGATATGACCCACTATTTAAAAGAAGGCGAGGCGGCAAAATCTTTCCTCGAGAAAATTCCTTTAGGCCGTTTTGGACAAGCGAGTGAAATTGCTGATGTTACTTTATTTCTTGCAAGTGATATGAGTTCTTATATTACCGGACAGGTAATAAGTACCTGCGGCGGATTGAATATGTAAGAGCAATATTTTTCGAAGATTAACGTAATAATAATCGATTGTTACTTTTTTTCCCGTTTAAGTATTTTACATTTGCGCCCTTAGATGGCAAAAAAAATCATTACGATATTTTTTCTTACCGTTTTCCTAATACCCGTTTTACCACTCAGGCAGGTAGGGCAGTTGATTGCCGGAGCCACCATGACTGAGGAACTTCCGGAAACAGGTTCATCGAAGTCTGCCACTGCTAATATGGATGCAAAATGGTTCCTTATTTCAAGCAGTTACGGTAATAATAATGGTTTCGATCTTACAAGCCAATATCAATATATTCACTTTTCCGAAACGCTTCCTTGCCTCCTGGTAAGCGACGTCCAGACCCCACCTCCGAATAACTTTTGCTAGTTTTTCTTAATGCTGATTATTTAGCTGTTACTTCTTGTACCAGGTAAATAATACTATTATTTACACAAAAATTAAATTCATGCAAAAGATTTTAAAAAATTTTGGGGCGGATTTGTCTGCTTCAGTAGTGGTATTTTTAGTTGCCTTACCCTTATGCCTGGGTATTGCACTGGGTTCCGGCGCACCAATGTTTGCGGGTATTATTGGGGGTATTGTAGGCGGCATTGTTATAGGCTCATTGAGTGGTTCTTCGTTAAGTGTAAGCGGTCCTGCGGCAGGCCTTACAGTTGTGGTAGCAACCGCTATACTTAAACTTCCTTCTTTTGAAGCATTCCTGCTTGCTGTTGTAATTGCCGGAGTGTTCCAGGTTCTTCTTGGATTTTTTAAAGCTGGAATTATTGGTGATTATATTCCTTCTTCCGTTATTAAAGGTATGTTGGCCGCTATAGGTCTTATTCTAATCTTAAAACAAATACCACATTTATTAGGCTATGATGCAAATTTTGAAGGTGACGACGCATTCATACAAGCCAATAAAGAGAATACTTTTAGCAGCTTGATTGAATCGCTGAGGCAGAGTGCTCCACTTGCTATAATTATTGGTGTTATTTCATTACTTATTCAAATCGTATGGGATAAATTTCTTGTAAAAAAGGCAAAGGTCTTTCAAATGATCCCGGCTCCATTGGTAGTAGTTGTATCTGCTGTGTTAATAAACATGCTATTTATAAACAGTGGCCATTCATGGTCATTACAAAATGGACACCTCGTTGCCATTCCGGTGGCAAACTCTGTAAACGATTTTGTCACTTTTTTCAAATTTCCTTCTTTCGAATTTTTATTTAACCGGAATGTGTGGATCACCGCTTTTACTATTGGCTTGGTTGCAAGCCTTGAAACTCTCCTCAGTATTGAGGCGGCAGATGAATTAGATCCATATAAAAGAGTAACACCCACAAACCGCGAGTTAAAGGCGCAGGGTATAGGAAACATCTGCTCCGGATTAATAGGTGGCTTACCACTAACTTCGGTAATTGTAAGAACCTCCGCGAATGTAAATGCGGGTGCAAAGTCAAAAGTATCTGCTATCATGCATGGTTTATTTCTCCTGCTAAGTGTAGCATTGATACCAAATTTTCTTAACCTGATTCCTCTTTCCGCATTGGCGGCTGTTCTCATCTATATCGGTTTTAAACTTGCTAAACCGGCAATCTTTAAGGCATTTTACAAAAAAGGATTCGACCAATTTTTACCCTTCGTAATCACCATTGCAGCCATTTTATTTACCGATCTTCTTTCAGGGATAATAATCGGCATTGCAGCCGGGCTATTCTTTTCTTTTAGAAGCAATTTCAAAGCTTCTGTTTTTGTTGTGCATGACAGCAATAAATATCTATTCAGGCTCAGAAAAGATGTATCTTTTTTGAATAAGCCTATTTTAAAGAATAAGCTGGAAGAAGTGCCCGCAGATTCATTCGTATTAATCGATGCCTTGCGTGCAGACTTTATTGACCGGGATGTTATAGAGGTCATCAATGATTTTATAAAGCATGCTCATCTTAAAAACATAAAAGTTGAAATAAAGAAGAGTACCCAAAAATCAATGCACCACCATTTTGCAGATGATTACGATATTTCGGTAAGGGAAATAGAGACGCAGGAAATTAAGATATCCACTTTACATCAAAATCAAAGTGTATAGATTTTAGTTTTCTTTCATTTTAAGAAAATATCCGAAATCTGGTTTTTTTTTATTCATTTTAATTAAAATATATTTTATGACTTCATACGGAAAGCTTTTAGCAAAAAATAGAGACTGGGCAAAAAAGCAAAAGGAAATTGATCCTAAATTTTTCAAAAGATTATCTGCTTTACAAACACCGGAATTTTTATGGATCGGCTGCAGCGATAGCCGGGTGCCTGCCGATAAAATAACGGGAACCCAGCCGGGTGAAATATTTGTACACCGGAATATCGCCAATATGGTAGTTAACACCGACGTAAACCTGTTGAGTGTGTTGGACTACGCAGTGAATCATCTGAAAGTAAAACATGTAATTGTCTGCGGGCATTATGGATGCGGAGGCATAAAAGCTGCAATGACAAATCATGATTTCAAATACATTTTAAATATGTGGCTTCGAAACATAAAAGATGTGTACCGTTTATACCGGGAAGAGTTAACAGCAATCGCAGACGAAGAAGCCCGCACCGACCGGCTTGTAGAGTTGAATGTGAAGGAGCAGGTAATGCATCTTTCTAAAACGTCGATAATTCAACGTGCATGGAAAGAGGAGAACCGCCCACAATTGCATGGCTGGGTATATGGTTTGAAAGATGGTTTAATAAATCCGGTTTTTGAAATGGATTCCGGTACTCACATTGACCCGCTATTTGAATATGACGATTTATAGAAATAAGCCCCGTGACCCGGGGCTTTATTTTACTTTCATTTTAAATTTATGAATTGCCTTTTTTGTAAAGTCACTTAGTACGAGTTTGCCACTTATGGCCGCTCTTTCATTAAGAAGTGCATCCCAGTTTTCCGTGCCTTCCCAAAAGATCTTTTTCATTTCAATCATTGCTTCAGGGCTGGAATGTGCTAGTGTATTGGCAAGCCTGTAAACAGATTCATCCAGGTTTTCAATCGTTTCGTGAACCTCGGCATACAATCCTTTTTTCTTGGCCCAGTTTGCGTTTCTCCACAGCGTGGCATCAATAGCAAGCTGGCTAAATGCTGACGCACCTATTTTCCTTTCCACGGCAGGGCCTACCACAAAAGGGCCAATACCAATTGAAAGTTCGCTCAATTTTACTTCAGCCGTTTTAATTGCAATGGCATAGTCGCATGCTGCCGCAATACCAACGCCTCCCCCTACGCATTTCCCATGTATACGCCCAATAATAAGCTTATGGCATTTGCGCATGGCATTTATAAGGTTCGCAAATCCTTTGAAAAAGTGAAGCCCTTCCTTTTCATTTGCAATAGAAGCCAACTCATCGAAACTGGCACCTGCGCAAAAAGCTCCTTCACCAGAACTTTTAAGAATCACGACTTTCGATTCATGTGTAGAGGAGTAATGTATCTCTTGTGCTATTTTTTCCAGGATTTTCCCTGGCAATGAATTACTCTGAGGATGAAAAAATTCTATAGTTGTGATGCCGTGTTCAGTGTGAGAATTTACAAATCCTTCCATAGTATTGAAAAGGGTTAAAAAAATTAATAACGGAGTTTTTATCAATTAACGTTCACGCGAATAAATTGTTTCTATCGGTTAGACATTAGGATATGAAATATTATTCTTTGTCAAAATTATCAAAAACTATGTGGATAGCTCCATTTTACTCAACATTGATTGAAATATATTTACGTTGAATACACTGCTTTCAATTAGAATACTTTTAGTTTAATGCTTTCCTGGCAACCATGGTAAGTATAGTCGCAACACCTATCAAAGGCTCATCTGTTTTATCCAAAATTTCTACATACCACTTTACAATTCCCCTGGGAATATCGCTGCCCTTCACAAAGGGTTCATTGGGATTTTGCTCTTTTAATTCCTGTTCAATTTTTTCTTTACAGGTAAACCTGACATAAATTTCATGGCCTGGATAAACAGGTTTGGTAAATCTCAATTCATCTATTCCATAATTCAGCAGGACCGGATTTTTTTCGTAACTATCAACAAAAAGGCCTGCGGCAGCGCTTAGTATAAAATATCCATGTGCAACCTGTTGTTCAAACATAGTTCCTTCAAAATTTGTCGTTTTTATATGCGCATAGAAGTGATCGCCACTTAAGTCTGCAAACTTGTCAATTTCTTCGCTGGTAATAATTCTCGTCCCTGTTATCAATTGATCTCCAATTGCCAGTTCTTCGAAGTGCTTTTTAAATGGATGTTCCCGGGTGATTATCCCTGTCGCATTGGGTTGGTAAACATTAGTAATAGCAGTAAGCATCGTTGGCGAACCCTGCACAGCAACTCTTTGCATGTAGTGTTTTATTCCCCGCAGCCCGCCCATTTCTTCACCGCCTCCAGCCCGACCCGGGCCCCCGTGTACAAGTAATGGCAGCGGCGATCCATGTCCTGTGCTTTCTTTTGCACAATCCCTGTTGAGTATTAAGATTCTTCCATGATGGGTACCTGCACCAAGGACATAATCTTTCGAAAACTTCTCTTTTGAAGTTACAACGGTGCTGCACAAGGAACCTTTTCCCTTTTTTGCAAGAACAATTGCTTCCTCGATATTTTTATACGGCATTATGGTACTCACGGGTCCGAAAGCCTCTACATCGTGTGCTTCATTTGTTTCTAAAGGATTATTATTCAGTAAAAGCAATGGGCTCATAAAGGCCCCCTTTATTGCATCGGCATCAATCACCTCAACACTATCGAGGCTACCGTAAATTATTTGCGATGATGCAAGCAGCTTTTGTACCTGCTGTTTTACTTCCAGCCTTTGAGATTGCCCGGCCAAAGCACCCATTCGTACTTTTTCATTTTCAGGGTTACCGATAGTGGTTTGCGCTAATGATTTGCTAATTGCCTGCCACACATCTTCCATCTTATTTTCCGGCACAAATATTCTTCGAATGGCTGTACATTTCTGGCCGGCTTTTGATGTCATTTCTTTTCTAATTTCCTTTATAAAAATATCCCATTCCGGCATATCCGGCATCACATCGTCGCCAAGCACAATACAATTCAACGAATCTGCTTCAAGATTAAAAGGAACATTTTCCTTAAGAATATGCGGGTTTGTTTTCAATTGCAAGCCGGTAGATGCAGAGCCGGTAAATGTAATTGCATCCTGCGAAATGACATGATCGAGTATATCGCCGGCACTTCCGCAAATAAGCTGCAAAGCGCCTTCCGGCAAAATTTTAGAAGAAACGATTTCTCTTACCACGGCTTCCGTAAGATATGATGTGATAGAAGCAGGCTTCACAACTGCAGCTACACCTGCCAGTAAGTTTACTGCAATTTTTTCAAGCATCCCCCATACGGGGAAGTTGAATGCATTGATGTGAATAGCAACTCCCTCCTTAGGCAAGAGCAAATGTTGCGCTGCAAAAGTACCTCCCTTGCTTAGTCCGATGTTTTCTCCATCAAGTGCAAATATTTCGTTTGGTAATTTTCTTCTCAAAGAAGCATTTGAAAAAAGATTACCGATACCACCTTCGATATCAACCCAGCTATCAGCACGTGTCGCACCGGTCTTATAACTTATTGAATAAAAAATTTCCTTTTTTTCAAGCAGGTGGAACGCAAGGGATTTAAGCATTCTTCCTCTTTCCTGGAACGTCATTTTCCGTAATGCAGTACTTCCGTTATTTCTTCCATAGTCAAGAATGGACTTAAAATCGAGTCCCTTTGTAGTCGCAAAAGCAACTACTTCTCCAT
>JBBSBD010000117.1:0-17193 GCA_038251675.1 Chitinophagales bacterium
ACAGCTTTGTTTATTGGAATTACCGCGGTATATGCTTTTTTCTGGGTCAGGTTTAAAATGAAAAAAAGATTATTTGAAGCGGAGCCGATTGAACAGGCGATAAAAGATTAAATAAATTTAAACACAACAATTATGAAACTAATCCTGCTTACACTTCTCCTGCCATTTATATCCGCACAAGCTCAAACAAGAATTATAGACATGCATGTGCACTCGTACACGCAAAGTGATTTTGGAGAGCGGGAACCAGGTAAAGATCATTATGGCGTGCAAGGGTCTCCCAATGCGGCATCACATATGCTTGAAACCTTTGCAGCATTTAAAAAATATAATGTGGTGAAAGCAATGGTGAGCGGTAATCCTGAAAGCGTAGAAGACTGGGTGGCAAAAGACAAAGACAACCGGGTGATCCCGGGTATCCTGATATTTTCTCCCGATGATTACGGTATGGATTCTGTAAAGTTTGAGCAAATGGTAATGGACAAAAAAATTGAAGTATTCGGAGAGATAGGAGCTTACTATGATGGTACTACCCTAAGCGATTTGATATGGCAACCATACCTGCGCATCTGCGAAAAATATGACATACCAGTAGCGGTGCATACAGGTGGTGGCGATCCCGGCGGCACCTATTCATGGTCACCAAAAGCGAGGTTGAGATTGGGTGATCCTTATTTGATCGAAGATGTTTTGGTGAGGTATCCAAAGCTCAGGATGTACCTGATGCATGCCGGCGCAGAAGAATGGCACGAGCATGCACTTAGGCTCATGGCCTACTACCCCCAGTTGTATACCGATGTCGCTGTAATGCTTTGGGTTGAACCCAACACTCAAAGAACGATCAAAGAATTTTTACGAAACGCTAAAGAAGCGGGCTATCTCAACCGGGTAATGTTTGGCTCGGACCAGATGAAGTGGCCGTATGCGATTGGCAAATCTGTTGATTTTTTAAACAGCCTCGATTTTTTAACACAGCAGGACAAGGATGACATATTCTATAATAATGCGGCCCGGTTTTTAAAGCTGAAAAAATAATTGCGCAAGATGCAGTCATATCGTTTCTTCGGGATACGGAAAATTTGAGCCCAATTAAAAGTCAATAAAAAATGAAAGTAAAATTAGTCCTTCTATTAAGCATCATGGCATTTCAACTCCATGCACAATCTTACCAAAAAATTCACCGCAAAGCAATTGTTGTAGACACACATAATGACATCCTTATGCAAGCTGCTGACAGGGGAATGGTTTTCGACCAGGACCTCACCGGTAAGACCCATACCGATTTAGCACGTTGGAAAAAAGGTGGATTGGATGTCCAAATTTTTTCTGTGTATTGTGATGGCGCTCTGAAAAATGCGTACGCCTATGCCAACAGGGAAATGGACAGCCTCGATGCAGTAGTTGCACGCAATCCCGACAAAATTGTAAAAGTTGCCAATTATGCAGAAATGGTGAAAGCGGTAAAGCAACATAAGATCGCCGCCATGTTTGGTGTGGAAGGCGGCCACATGATAGAAAATGATCTCAATAAATTGGAAGCTCTTTATAAACGTGGCGCCAGGTATTTAACTTTAACGCATAATGTAGCACCTTCATGGGCTACCAGTGCAGCAGATGAAACCACCAACCCAAACCTGCCACACAAAGGACTAACTGATTTTGGCAAGCAGGTGGTGCAACGCATGAACCAACTTGGGATGCTTATAGACGTTAGCCATGCCGGGGAACAAACATTTTGGGATGTCATCAACACTTCAACGAAGCCAATCATTGCTTCGCATAGTTCAGTTTATAGTCTTACACCGCATCGGCGCAATCTGAAAGATGACCAGATAAAAGCCATTGCAAAAAATGGTGGCGTTATACAGGTAAATTTTAATCCCGGTTTTATTGACAGCACTTTTGATAAAAAAGAAGCCGCTTTTTTTAAAAGACATGCGGCAGAAAAAGATTCGCTTCTTAAAAGTGGTATGGATGAATTTTATATGATGGATTACTTGTATCAAAAATATGCCGCAGAGACTGGCCCCATGCGTCCACCTTTATCCATGCTCATTGATCATATCGATTATATCGTAAAACTGGTAGGGGTTGATAATGTAGGGCTCGGTTCTGATTTTGATGGCATTAATCTTACACCGCAGCAACTAAATGATGTTACAAGCTATCCATTAATTACAAAAGCATTAGTAGAAAAAGGATATAACAAAAAGGATATCACCAGGATTTTAGGCGGCAATTTTTTAAGAGTATTAAAAGCTAATGAAAAAAAATGAAAGCCACCATTTAATTGAAGAATCAAAAAACAATATCACTAAAATAGAAAAAGCAGCATGAGAAAATTATTATTACTGTTAACGCTCTTTGCAGCAAATGTTGGCTCATGTCAAACAATTGAAAATTATTTAGCCGCTCCTTTCCCGACAAATCTTGTTGCATCAGCAGATGGAAAAACAATAGCATGGGTTTTTAATGATAAAGGCTCAAGAAATGTTTATGTGGCCGAAGGGCTAGCGTATAGTGTAAAAGCAATAACGAATTACAAGGGCGATGATGGAACAGATGTAAGCAATCTTCATTTTACCCCGGATGGCAACAAGGTGATATTTGTCAGGGGTAATGCGCCCAACAAAAACGGTGAACCCGCTAACCCTGCTTTTTTGCAAACATCTACAGCAAGAAATATTTGGATAGCTAATAAAGATGGCAGTCAGCCCCGGGAATTAATAGCCGGTGCATATTATAAAATTTCTCCTGATGGAAAAACAATGGCTTATACTTCCTCAGGACAGGTATGGGCACTATCGCTTGCAGATACTTCGGTGAAACCGGAAAAACTTTTTCAATCAAGAGGCAGCCAATCACAACTTCGCTGGTCACCTGACGGAAAGATGCTGGCATTTGTAAGCGACAGGGGCAATCATTCTTTTGTTGGCATTTATTCTTTCGTTTCCGGGACAGTAAATTTTATTGAAACGAGCATGGATAATGATAGTTATCCTGTATGGTCGCCTGATGGAAAACAACTGGCGTACATCCGTATTCCAAACATGAATGACGTTATACCTTTTGTGCCGGTAAGAGAAGGTAATCCATGGAGTATAAGAATGCTGGATGTTGCATCAGGCAAAACAAAAGAGTTATGGAAAGCATCAGCCGGCAGGGGTAGTGTTTTATATACAGATATACCGACGGAGGAAAATCTTTTATGGTGGGCTCAAGACGATCAATTAGTTTTTCCTTATGAAAAAGATGGATGGCAACATTTATATGCGCTAAATATAAATAGTGGTAAAACAAAATTACTTACACCTGGTAGTGGTGAGATTGAAAATGTAACCGTGTCAGGTGACAGGAAATTTATCTATTACACAACTAATATCGGCGACATAAACCGCCGCCATATCTGGAGGTTATCTACGATTGATTATAAAACAGAGCAACTCACAAAAGGAAATGAAATTGAATGGAGCCCGATAATAACTGAAAATGGAATTGCCATTTTACATTCGTCAGCAACGAAACCTGCATGGCCGGCCTTGTTACAAAGAGGATCAGTGAATGATATAGCCGGGGAATTATTCCCGGCAGAATTTCCATCTTCTTTAGTGCAGCCGCAGGCAATAACCATCAAGGCCACTGATGGGCACGATGCTTATGGTGATTTGTTTTTGCCACCCAATCATAAACCGGGAGAGAAACATCCTGCAATAATTTTTATACACGGCGGTTCACGAAGGCAAATGATTTTAGGTTTTCATTATAGTGCTTATTATTCCAATGCGTATGCACTCAATCAATATTTTGCAAGCAAAGGTTATGTGGTATTGTCTTTAAATTATCGCAGTGGTATTGGTTATGGACTTGAATTTAGGGAAGCACTGAACTATGGTGCAGCCGGTGCAAGCGAGGTAAAAGATTTGATGGGCGCCGGTAAATATTTAAAGAACCGTGCAGATGTTGATGGAAGCAAGATTGCCTTGTGGGGGGGCTCCTATGGCGGTTATCTTACTGCACATGGTTTGGCGCAGGCTTCCAATTTATTTGCATGCGGTGTAGATATGCATGGTGTTCATAACTGGAACACAGAGATACCAACATTTGCCGGTTGGTACGACTATGCAAAATATCCTGCCATGGCAAAAAAAGCATTTGAGTCATCTCCCGAATATTTTGTAAAAGGATGGAAAAGTCCTGTGCTAATGATCCATGGCGATGATGACCGCAATGTACCTTTTAGTGAATCGGTTACTATGGCGGAGACACTCCGTAAACAGGGAGTGCATGTGGAGCAACTGGTGTTTCCCGACGAAGTACATTTTTTTCTCCTTCATGGTAATTGGGTAAAAGCATATAAAGCAACATTTGAATTTGTAGAAAGACAGTTGAATAAACAGCTGTAATAAAAAACTAAACGTGTCAGGATTTAATAAAGTTTCCAAAAGATATAAATGAAGATCATTAAATTAAAGAGCCTGCCTACGCCACTCACTTTAATGATGGTGGCCATTATTTTAGCAGCAATAACTACCTGGCTACTTCCCGCAGGTCAGTACAGTAAATTATCTGCAGATAATAACAATGCTTTTGTAATGTCTTCCACATCCGGTACTGTATCGCTGCCTTTCACACAACACACACTCGATAGCCTTTCGATAAAAATTGCATTACAAAAATTTATCAATGGCGATATCCGTAAGCCTATATCGGTGCCTGATACTTATCAAAAATTGAAAAGCAGGCCGCAAGGTATTGTTCAAATTTTGGAGGCGCCGGTAAAAGGCATATCAGATAGTATTGATATTGTTCTTTTCATTTTATTCATAGGTGGCTTTATGAGTGTCTTTAATAAAACAGGCGCCATGTTTAAAGGGGTAAAATATTTAGCACAGCGAATGAAAGGAAAAGAAAGATTGCTGATTGTTATTTTGGTTTTTATCTTTTCCTTCCTCGGTGGCTCTTATGGAATGGATGTAGAGTCTATTGTATTTTACCCGGTGCTGGTACCGCTTTTTATTGCCGCGGCTTATGATGTAATGGTTCCATTGGCCATTGTATTTGGCGGCGCTGCAGTTGGGTTTATTGCCAGTTTTACCAATCCCTTTTCCGCCATTATTGCTTCTAATGCTGCGGGCATCAACTGGATTGATGGCCTTTATGAAAGGCTTTTATTTTTTGTTATTTCCACCACGTTGCTGGCATGGTATATTCTCAGGTATGCAGCTAGAGTAAAAAAAGATCCAACCAATTCTATTGTTTATAAAACAGATGGTATTACAAAATCTCCTTTTGAAATGCATGTAGATGCCGGTGAAGCATTGGTAACATTGAGCGCCAAAACAAAATTATTGCTATTGATATTTATGCTCACGTTTACCAGCATGATCGTAGGCATTGTATTTTTTGGCTGGTGGACAACGGAGATGTCGGCTTTGTTTTTCGGCTCAACAATATTAGTAGGTATTATAGACCGGATGAAAGAAAAAACATTTGTGACCGAGTTTGTAAAAGGCGCTGAAAATTTACTCTCTGTTGCGTTAATAGTTGGCCTGGCAAGAGGTGTGACCATTGTTTTAAATGACGGGCTTGTTGGTGACTCTATACTTTTTTATGCTTCTAACCTGGTACAACATTTTTCGCCGGGCATTTTTATTTTACTGCTGTTACTGTTCTATTTTTTCTTCGCCATCCTGGTAAGTTCATCATCAGGCATGGCCGTGCTTACCATGCCTATAATCGGTGCCCTCGCCATTATTATGAATATACCCGGCCGCGAAATTGTAAATTCTTATTTATTCGGCATCGGTATTATGTTTTTAATTTCTCCCACCGGCTCAGTTTTTCCTGCGTTGCTGATGGTGCAGGTAAGCTACAAGGCATGGCTGAAATTTATTACACCTTTTATCATTGTGTTATTTATTTTAAGTGCGATTTTTTTATTAACAGGGATAAGGTTTTAAATAAGTAATTAATCAAAAATTAAAAGCATACATGGCAACAACAAAAACGGAGGAAGGTTTAAAACGTGTAGTAGGTGTGCGGGGTTTAGCGCTTAATATTGTCAATGGAGTAATTGGCGCAGGCATATTTGCCTTGCCGGCAATTGTAAGTATTGAGATGGGTGCCTTCGGCGTGTTTGGTTATGTTTTTTGCAGTGTTATGATGGCTGCTATTATGCTTTGTTATGCAGAAATCGGCAGTCGTGTTATAACCAGTGGCGGCTCGTATGCTTATGTAGAAGCCGCATTTGGCGACTTTCCCGGTTATATAACTAATTGGTTATACTTTTTTGGCTGGGGTATTATAGGCAGCGCCGCGGTTATAAATATCCTTGCTGATTCATTGTCTGCAATATTTCCGGCTTTTGTAAATCCGCTAATAAGAGCTGTTCTTTTTTTTATACTTATTGGTTTTATGATCCTGATAAATGTACGTGGAGCAAAACAAGGTATTGTACTTGTGCAAATGGTCACCATTATAAAGTTGTTGCCACTGCTCGGCATAATCATATTCGGTTTTAGTAAAATTAATTCTGCCAACCTGCATTGGGAAAATATTCCATCAATAAAGACATTTGGTGATACAGCCCTCATTCTATTTTTTGCTTTTTCCGGTTTTGAAACATCACTTGGCGTAAGTGGCGAATTTAAGAATCCGGGGCGTACCGTTCCGTTGGGCATTCTACTGGGAGGGATAGTAGTGCTTATAGTATATATGTTATTACAAACCGTAACGCAAGGCGTGCTCGGTGCAGAAATAGCATCATTTAAAGGCGCTCCACTTGCAGCCGTTGCTGAAAAAATTGTGGGGCCGGTCGGTGCAACTATCCTTTTGATTACAGCAGCCATATCTTGTTTCGGAGGCGTAAGTGCTGATGTGATGGCTACCCCGCGTTCGTTATTTGCGGGCGCTAACAACGGCTTGTTTCCAAAGTTCCTCGGTAAAGTACATCCTAAGTTTGCAACACCGCATGTGGCAGTGACAATATACGGCTCACTTATTTTTATTTTTTCTGTTTCAGGCGGGTTTAAACAACTGGCCATATTGGCAAGCGCTGCGATACTGCTTGTTTATCTCGCTGTTATTTTAGCCACCATCAAACTAAGAAGTAAGTCAACCGGCGCCGCAGAGAAAACATTTAAAGCACCTGGTGGATTGATCACTCCCCTTATTGGTGTTGGAACAATTACCTGGTTACTCACCAGCTTAAGCAAGTGGGAGATATTATCAACTATAATTTTTATTGCCATAGTTTGTGTTATCTACTTTTTTACAAAGAAATTTAAAAAGGAAAAAATAATTATAGTGGCTTTGCCTGAACAATAAAGCCATCTTAAAAAGGATACTTTGTTCATTGGAGATCCAACATTTAAAATAGGAAAAAGAGTTTTAATAAGAGAAGAATAAAAACAACCATTTAAAAAATCATCACTCATCTCAATTTTATTTAATATGAAAATCTTACGGACTTGTATTATCATCTTTACGGCCATTGCGGCTTTACATGCGTGTAACAACCAGGCTAAAGCAAAGCCGGTGGCTAAAGCAAAGTTATCTGTGATCGATTCAATTGATATAAAGTTTCAGTTAATTACCAATGCCATAGCCTCCCCTGTACAGATGAGTATAGCGCCTGACAATTCTGCCCGCAGGTTTATTACTGACAATTCCGGTAAGATATGGATAATGAAAAATGATTCATTATTACCGAAGCCTTTTCTTGATATTTCTGTAAAGCCGGTGCAGAAAAACAAACAACCAGTTGTGGGAACCATTTTTAGTATAGCCTTTCACCCGCAGTTTGCAACGAACCGAAAATTTTATGTGTGTTATAATGCAGCCTCGGAGATTCGCACAAACAAAAGCAAACTGGTAGTGACTGCATTTACGGCTGACTCAAAGAATTCCGATATAGCTGACGCGAAAAGTAAGCAATCCATATTTGAACTTGAAGGCAGCACTGTTTTCGGAAACGGAGCCGAGATAGCGTTTGGGCCTGATGGTTATTTATACATTTCTATCGGCGATGATAATCCCGGAGATAGCACTTACAAATCTCATGCGCAGGATTTAAGCCTGCTCAATGGAAAAATACTTCGCATTGATGTAAACAAAACACCCTATGCTATTCCTGCCGATAATCCTTTCGTCGGAATAGAAAATGAAAGACCAGAGATATGGGCGTATGGATTTCGAAAAGTGTGGCGTTTTTGTTTTGATCCAACATCAAAGCAATTATTTGGTGGCGATGTAGGCGAGCAAAAAGAGGAAGAAATAGATATTATTACAAAAGGCGGAAATTATGGATGGCCTTCAATGGAAGGTGACAGCGTTTATGAAAAATCCGCGTCGATGAATAGTAACGCATTCACTTCGCCAATTAATACGTATACTCATAAAGATGGTATTTGCATTGTCGGCGGAGTCTTTTATCATGGCAACGAACTTCCCGCTTTGCGGAATAAATATGTTTTCGCAGATTTCAATAGCAATATGTTTTCATTGCTAAAAAATGGGCAAGGCCATTGGATAAGACAGCCATTAAAAATAACCGGGAAACCTGGAGATCCTTTTATGATTTGTGGTTGTAATGCTGACGAAAATGGTGAGCTGTACGTGATGGGAATCCTGAATACAAAGAACGGTACTAAAGGTGCGATATATAAAATAATGAAAGGATAAAATTCTTTTAAGTTAATGCTTATAAATGGACCAAAGTTGTGTTTATTCCAAAACTACTCTCCTATCTTTAGGATATTTGACGCTATAACTAATATTTAATTTTTTTTCCTGGCCAGGTTGCAAAGTCATTGTCCATACTGTAATACCGGTTTCTTTATCTGCCTCCGCACCGGGAGCTTTTTGATCATTTACGTCTATTTCTTTGGAAGTGGAAACCGGGAACTGGTCAGTTACAGTAATATTTACAGCTTCCCGTTTTGTATTTCTTACGCTTATCTCATACTGCCTTGTTTCCGTTCTGTTGCTACCGATAAATCGTTTACTGCTGAATTCCTTTACAAGCTTACGCGAAACTTTTACACCATTGTCTTTGCCAAGAGATAGTGAGAGCGTGTCACCAACAGGGCCGAGATCGATATATGTTTTGCCCAGATAGGTGCCTTCAAAATAAAGGCTTGCTTCACCTGATTGCAGGTCATAGTCTTGCCAATTAATAATCTTTGCAGTGAGGAAGCCTGATGGATCAATCTTAGGTGCAGAGAAATAATCATATACCGCGGGCACATCAAATTCCCTGATGCCGATCTTTGTAGTTTTTCCATCAGTTTCCAGCGTGTACTTATCATCTATTTTATACACAGTTGTCGTTGGTTGGTATTGCGTAGCGACCGTTACTGTTTGTATAGATTGTTTTTTATCCTTTAGAAATTTATCATCAGAAATTTCTACCCCTGACGCTCTCCCTTGCAAAGCCCCATACCCTGTCACCACCACCTCAGTTAATGCAAGACTACTTTGCTTTAGTATAATGGTAAAATATCCGGGTTTAATAGCTACTTGTTTTGATTCGAAGCCAACACCACTCACTATAATACTGCTATTATTAGCAAAATTTTGAATTTTAAAGAAGCCGTTTGCATCGGTTATAGTACCGTTGCTAGTCCCCTTTACATTAACCGAAACATTTGCAATGGGCTCATCTTTTTCGTCTGTGATCCTTCCTGTTGCAGCGCCTTGAATCACACCCTGGCTCCTGAAAGAAACTGATGGATCATAAAAGCCAAGCATCCATGGCTGTAATTGAGATGGAGTAGCATTATCATTGGGGTTACCCGTGCTTAAAAATAAAGAAATGTTTTTCCATGTCTCACCGCTGCGTTGAAATACATTAGCATTCATCAATACACTGAGTGGATCTGTAATATCTTTTATTCTCACATCGTATGCGGGATACCAGCCGGCATCCTTTACATTATATAGCAATTGAAATTTTATATTTCTTGTTTCCTTGCTTTCAACAAGAGCCGTTACCACATAATTGATGCTGTCTCTTTTTTTACTTATTTCCTGTAGTTGTGATTTAGATCTCTCCGAATCCGCTTGTTCTTCAGCAATACGTTTTTGTATCTCCAGTTGCTTTTGGTAAACTTCTGTAAGGCGCTGCCGCTGCAAATCCAGCGCATCTTTTAGTTCAGTTGTCTTTACGCCCGATTGCCCTCCAATAGCCTGGTTTTTCACTAACATGGCTTCTTCATTTTTATAAACTTCCAGGAGTTTCATATCCAGGTCAAGTTTATCTTTCAAAGAAGTTGTGCGCTCAATAAAACTCTTTTCTTCCTGGTCAATTTTTCGTTCGCTTAAGAAATCTTTTGTCGCCTGTACAGAAAGTAAAGTAATATTCGCATCAGCCTGCAACTGCACACTTTGCTGATCAAGTTGATTGCTTAAACCTGCAAAACTTATTTCAGAACGTCCGGGGGAAATTGAAATCGTTGAAGTGCGCTCTACCCTTGCACCAGAAGAAAATATGGTTACGTTTTCAATAGTTGTTTCAGCGGAAATTTTTTTTACCTGTGCCCGTGCGTGTATGAATAAACACAGCAATATTGCGGATAGCAGGATACGCATAAGCATTCGTTTGGTTTTTATAAAAATGAAAATCTAAAAGCCTTTCTCGCACACTTGTAAGGTCTTTTTAGTTTTTTAGTAGTATGCCTCCAGCCGGAAAGCCTTCTGTATAAAAGACTGATATAATATAAAAATAGCTGCACGGGAAACAATCGGCTGATTATTGTGTTATACAGTATCAACATTTATACAGACATGTCAAATTATTTAATAGTCGGCGCTTCTTCGGGCATAGGTCAAAAACTTGCAAGTCAACTTGCTGACACAGGCAATAAAGTTTACGCAACGTATTGCAAAAACAAAGTCGAACCTACAAACGATTTAATCGAATATCATTACCTCAACGTAATGGATGAAATAATTTCGCTCAACTTTTTGCCGGAAATAATTGATGGCGTTATTTACTGTCCCGGAAGTATCAACCTACGGTCATTTGAACGGATCAGGCCGGTAGATTTTATGAATGATTTCAATTTACAGGTAACCGGCGCCGTCAAAATAATACAGGCAGTAATTCCAAAACTCAAAAAATCCGGGAATGCCTCTATCACTTTATTTTCTACAGTTGCGGTGCAATCAGGACTGCCATTTCATTCGCAGGTTGCAACATCTAAAGGAGCGATTGAAGGATTAACAAGGGCGTTGGCTGCAGAACTTGCTCCCGGCATTCGCGTGAATTGTATCGCTCCTTCTTTAACTGATACACCGCTTGCTTCTTCGCTTTTAAATACTGAACAAAAAAGAGAAACGAACGCCGCAAGACATCCGCTGAAAAGATTTGGTACGCCGGAAGATATTGCCAACATGTCTCAATTTTTGATTTCAGAAAAAGCTTCGTGGATTACCGGCCAGGTATTTCATGTGGATGGCGGCATGTCATCACTTAAAGTATAAGCCATGAAGATCCTGCTTACAGGTGTTACCGGTTATATTGCACAGCGTTTGTTGCCCGTTTTATTGCAAAATGGCCACCAGGTAATTTGCTGCGTAAGAGACAAGAACAGGTTTAACAAAAAGGATTATCCTGAAGAAAATATTAAGGTAATTGAAGCTGATTTTTTAGATAAGAAGACCTTGCAGGAGATTCCTAACGACATCGATGTTGCCTATTATCTCATCCACTCTATGGCAACGCAAAAAGGCGACTTTGAAGATATGGAAATGAAATGCGCACAAAACTTCAAAGACCGCATTGAGCAAACAAGTACAAAACAGGTTATTTACTTAAGTGGCATTGTTAATGAAAGAGAACTATCCAAACACCTGGCCTCAAGAAAGAATGTGGAAAATATTTTAGCTGATTCTTCAGTTGCACTTACTACTCTTAAAGCAGGAATTATTGTTGGCTCAGGCAGTGCTTCTTTTGAAATCATAAGAGACCTCGTAGAGAAATTGCCTGTCATGATTACTCCACGATGGCTGAAAACAAAATGTCAACCTATGGCCATTAGGAATGTGGTTGAAATTTTAAACGGCGTAATAGGCAAGACAGAAACTTATAATAAAAGCTATGACATAGGCGGGCCTGATATTCTGAGTTATAAAGAAATGCTGTTGAGGTTTGCAAAGATCCGGGGGCTGAAAAGAAGCATATTTGTTGTTCCTGTCATGACACCAAAAATTTCATCGTACTGGCTCTATTTTGTAACCTCCACTTCTTATAGCCTGGCACAAAACCTTGTAAACAGCATGAATGTTGAGGTAATTTGCAAGCCCAATAATTTATGTGAAATACTGGGTATTAAATTAATTGATTACGATGCTTCCATTAAACTTGCATTTGACAAAATTGAACAGAACCAGGTTTTATCGAGTTGGAAAGATGCGCAAACGAGCAACATTTTATACAAAGGCATTTCGAAATTTATTGAGGTGCCTGTGAACGGATGCTTTAAAGACATTCGAAAAAGACCGGTAAAAAATACAGAAAGTGTGCTTAAAAAAATCTGGTCAATTGGTGGTACCACCGGTTGGTACTTTGGCAACTGGCTTTGGGAACTCAGGGGATTTCTAGATAAACTGGCGGGAGGTGTGGGCATGAGAAGAGGAAGAAGAAGCAATTCGGAAATATTTCCCGGAGACACACTTGATTTTTGGAGAGTGCTTATGGCAAACAAGGAAGAGAAAAGACTATTACTTTATGCCGAAATGAAATTACCCGGTGAAGCGTGGCTCGAATTTAAAATTGATGAAAATAATATCCTAACTCAAACGGCAACCTTCAGGCCTTTAGGCGTGTTGGGGCGACTGTATTGGTATGCTGTTCTCCCCTTTCACGGATTTATATTTAAGGGAATGATTAAAAGCATAGTGGCAGATTAATGAACCTATTGGCAATGTCTAAATCAATTGCTCCCGCCCTAAACAAACATTTAATTATAAATTTGTTTTACTGTTATTGACACGCACTGGAAAAAATAAATTTTACGAAAACTATACAGATGGAAGACATTCGTAATTCGCCAATAGAAATTGCGAAAGAGGATTTTAAAAAAATGGGTTATGACCTCATTGATAAGATCGCCGATTTTATAGACTCAATCAGTGAAAGGCCGGTTACAACCGGGGAGCCTCCTGAACAATTACAAAAGATAATAGGAACTGCCTCGCTCCCGGAGAATGGTGTGCCAATGCAGGAACTGCTTTCCAAAACTACAGAGATGCTCTTTAACCACTCGCTGTTGAACGGACATCCAAAATTTTTAGGATACATTACTTCATCTTCTGCACCAATAGGTGCACTGGCTGATTTACTTGCAGCGGCAGTAAACCCAAATGTAGGCGCGAACGTATTAAGCCCGATGGCAACAGAGATTGAAAAACAAACCGTAAGATGGCTTGCCGAATTTATTGGCGTATCTCCTAACTATGGCGGTATATTAGTTAGCGGCGGCAACATGGCAAACTTTACAGCCTTCGCGGCCGCAAGAACTATAAAAGCGCCTAAGAATATTAAAGAAGAAGGAATTTCAAATAAGGACACAAAGCTGCTTGTTTATTGCTCAAAAACTACTCATACCTGGATCGAAAAAGCCGCTGTTTTATTTGGCCTCGGTAGTAATTCAGTTCGCTGGATAGCAACTGATGATGCTAATAAAATGGATAATGAGTTATTGGAGCAAACTATAAGAAAAGACCTGGCTGATGGGTGTATGCCTATTATGATCATCGGCACCGCGGGAGATGTAAGTACAGGAGCCGTTGACGATCTCAAAGGAATTGCAAGCCTGTGTAAAAAGTATAATTTATGGTTTCACATCGATGGAGCATATGGGATACCCGCAGCAGTTATCCCGGAATTGAAGACGATGTTTGAAGGCATTAAAGACGCAGATTCTATTGCTCTTGATCCACATAAATGGCTGTACAGCCCGCTGGAAGCCGGGTGTACATTAGTTAAAAATCCACATCATTTGATTGAGACCTACAGTTCACATCCCGTGTATTATAATTTTGGGACAGATGAAGCGGCTTCTCTGAACTTTTATGAATATGGATTTCAAAATTCCAGGGGCTTCAGGGCTTTGAAAGTGTGGTTGGGCTTGCAGCAGGTAGGCCGCAACGGTTACATCAAAATGATTAACGAAGATATCGAACTGTCTAAACTGATGTTTGACAAAGCAAAGAACCATCCCGAACTCGAGGCTGTAACGCAAAACCTGAGTATCGCTAATTTACGCTACATTCCAAAGGGCTACGATGATGGCAACGAGGAACACGAAATTTATTTAAATAAACTGAACGAGGCTTTGTTAAATGACCTCCAGCAAGGCGGTGAGGTATTTCTATCGAATGCAGTGGTGAATGAAAAATATTGCTTAAGAGGTTGTATCGTGAACTTCAGGACTTCAAAAAAGGACATAGAGGAAATTATAGAAATCATAGTCAGAGAGGGTAACAAATTGCACCAAAAATTCAATGAAGAATTGATATTACAAAAATAAAACCTGGTCAACAGAAGCAATCTTCTTCATTCCGTCAAGATTACGGTACCAGTTTATCTTCCTTATAAAGCAAAGCAAAATAAATCCCCAGTCCTCCATGAATCGACTCTTCAAAGGCAGCTCTCATATCCAATGGGCCGGGATGCTTAAATCTCCAGGTGTCAAAATAATATTGAAAAGCCCGGTCTACTTTTTCCATGCCAATACTTTGTTCAAGCATGTACATCCATTCAGCAGTTTTCACATAAGCGGTCAGCCCATAGTCTTCGCTGTTTTTAAAACTTGCTGACGTCGTTTCCATAGCAGGATGAATGGGCACATTTGTAAAGGCATTATATAATGTTGCCTGGAAATCGGCTTCACTAAGTTTCTTCAACTCCGCAGGGACTTTGTCTCCAAACACACCGTTGCTCCTGTATTTTTCAGCCTCGTACCGGAACTGGAAATAAGTGTTCAGGCCTTCGTCCATCCACGCATGGTCACGCTCGTTAGTACCAAGCATACTCATAAACCAGTTGTGGCCCACTTCATGTGCTATCACGCCATCAAGGGTTTCCGGCTTTGCGTCTGGACTTGTAATAAGCGTGATCATGGGATATTCCATTCCGCCACTGGAATTATTTTTAGGCCCCTCTATTGCCTGTACCACCGGGTACGCATATTCGCCCACCCAATTACTGTAATGATGTACCGCATCTTTTACAAAACCAATGCTGCTCGTCCACGGTGTATTCTTTCGCTTGTGGTAATAAGTGAAAGCATCTATCACTTTATCCGATGACAAATGAATTGTGTCATATTGAATGACCAATCCTTTCTCCGCAAACCATGCAAAGTCAGGAACACTATCTGCATAATAACCCAGCGTTTTACTTTGACCCGGATTATCCGGCTGGTATAATTTCGGTTCTTTATCATCGCTGTGGCTTGCATTATAACCACCTATAGATTTATATAAATCAGCCTCAGACTTCGTTAGCAAAGTACCGGTGGCGCCTACCACATATTCCGAAGGTACAGTGACGCTGACGTTGTACGAAGCATAATCACTATAGAATTCGCCCATATCGAGATAGGGCATTTCGTGCCACCCATCCTTATCATACACTGCAGGTTTTGGATACCATTGGCACATCATAAATTCTCCGTCTGCGAATCCGGATCGTGAAAAATAAGAAGGCAACTGCACTTTGAAAGGCGTAGCAATTGTTACGGAATCACCCGGTAGCAGAGGTTTATTCAATAGAACTTTGATGATATCTGTATATTGAATTTTCGGGTGTGCCTCTGTTTTCGCGGATTCATTATTTACAGTAAAAGCAAGATTGCTTATAAAACCATTTTTATACTTTTTGATTTTATCTTTTCGCGAAGGATCATTATTTATTTGCTGAAAAAGCGCGGTCGATTCGTCTTTATAAGCATTCGGATAAATATGAAACCAGATATAGTTAAGCGTATCCGGAGAATAATTTTTATAAACAATTGTTTCCGACCCGGTAATGGAATTTTCTTTGTCGTCCAATTTTGCATCAATAGAATAATGCAGGTATTGCTGCCAATAATTATCCTGGGCAAGGGCGTGCGCACATATAAAAAGCAGCAAAGCAACCGGTATTTTTTTCATAGGCTGAAAATAGAATTAATAAATCTGATCTGCAAGTGTTCTTGAATTATTGAATCTGTAAAACAAAATACAGAAGAAGAATTTTTTTATTCCGGGTTCTTTAAAGTAATAGGTTGAACGCGATAGGCATTTACAACCGATCCATTTTGATGCGCCGGAAGCCAGTTCGGGCCGTTCCTGATTGCATTCGTTGCAATCTCCGCAAGTTTGGTACCCTTCATCGTAGTTGCTTCCGCATGGCTCACTTTGCCATTTTTATCAACAATAAATTTTACAAGACAAGTACCCATGTCATTTTCCGTCATCTCATCAACATGCTTTTCTATAACTCTTTTTACATATTTCGTCCAACCTTCAATACCGCCGGGAAAAACGGCTTCAATCTCCACTGATAAGAACACAGAATCTTCATTTTTCTTCACAATCGGTTTAGCAACGACTTGTGTACCCACCATTTCCAACGGAGGGGCCACAAAATCAATTTCCTGTGTACCAACTACTGTTTTCACATCAATATGCGCACCCAGTAATTCCTGTACTTCAGGTGGTGGCTTTACAACCGTTTCATCAGGTCGTATTACTGGCGGTGTAAATGCTATGGTAGCCACAGGCGGTGGTGGCTTCAATGGCGGTGGCGGTGTAAGTGGTGGTGGTTCTTTAATTTCAGTTGGTTGAAGTATCGCGCCATCTCCTTTAATGTCTATCACATTTTTTGGCGAATAACTATTTGCAATTGCAGATGCAATGAGCAGTAATGAAATAACGCCAAGGGTTATTACAAGGGAAATCGAAACACGCTTGTTATAAGTTTTGCGCAGCTCATAAGCGCCGTACTCTTTGTTCTTTCCTTCGAAAATAATATCGAGGAGATTTGCGGTTAAAATGTTATTAGCTTCCATGATGTATGTTTTGTAATTAGATACATGAACATTTTTATTCCATAACAAAATTTTAAAAATTGTTTTTCAAGGATGCGCAGGGATGTGACAGGTTTTGCCGGCAGATCATTCCGGCCAGGTACGAAACGTGAGG
>JBBSBD010000118.1:0-17169 GCA_038251675.1 Chitinophagales bacterium
GCAATGCCAACTTATTAAAAATTACTTATTCTACGGACAGCTTATATACTTTAGATAAAAACAATTTTACTAATAGGGTTATCCAGGCTGAGCGTAAAATTGCGGAGCAGGAGAAAATGCATCGGCTTGCTGGTGAAAAGAGAAAAGATGAAAATAAATGAACCTTTTTTTCAGCGATCACTTGGCTTAAAGAAAATAAAATTGCCGGAACAGGAAAAGCGCCATAAATCCGGTCTGCGATAAATCTCCATATTTAATACAGCGTTTTGGGGAGCCGGTATATTTCCATGTCAAGAAAAAATTAGTTCCCGCAAAAGATATTTTGCCCGCGAATCAATATCTTTAAAAGTGGTTTATTATCCCTTAAAACCCAAGTGGATGGACTCCTCAATCAATATTACCTTAGTATGCTCGATGCATCCAGGCTATTTATTGAAGCTTTCGCTTGGATAAATTCCCTCCTTGTATCTCTCAATACATTCTAAGTCTTCCAATCCTTCAAGCCGGACCTTATTGTTTAGGCCTGGTTTCAGTTCTGATAAAACACAGTAAGTGGCATACAACAGTTGGATGGAATCCAATTCCTTTTATATTATAGGATCCTCCTGTCCGTTTAACCAATAATCCATGGAGGATTTCATTTTGTTTCGTCTTGTCAGCCATGATACCATAAAACTATATTAGTTAAGTCGAATAAGTATAAAAATCGCCTGATTAAACAAATTGATGCAACACAGTAATCCGTCGAATTCACTGTCCACATATATACAAATTTGTTGTTGGGTTTTTTTTGAAAATTGTAAATTGGGCTTGTAAGGCAAATCTATTTTACAGTAAATTTTGTAGTTATTAATTACTTTACAGTGGTGGATAATTATTTTATAGTTTTATTACTAAAGTTGCATTAATAACCATTTTACAGTAAATTTATGCCATTATAATAATTTTACAGTAGTTTATAATTAATTTACAGTATAATGCATAATGCCCAACAGATCCGCAGGTAGTCTATGGCTACAGAAACATTACCGGCTATCGCGACATCATCTTACCCATTACTCCTATATCGGTAATAACCCATCTATCGAGCTGACTTCGAAGGGAAATATCGAACAGGTTTACGGCATTAGCTATGCACCAAATGAAGAGCGTCCTTTTTTACACCTTGAATTTTCTCTTAAGTATGATGATCTCAACCTGGATTTTTTGGAGGCTGTTTTTCGGAAAATTCCCCGGGATGAAATTGTGCGTTCCATCGAAAGTGCACCCACCGGCAAATATGCCCGAAAGATAGGTTTTCTCTATGAATTCCTCATAGGTGAAACACTGTTCCTCAGCAAAGATATATCCGGGAATTACACAGATCTGCTGGACCCCGAAAAATATGTTACAGCCCCCGGCGTAAAAAATAAGCGATGGCGTATTAATGATAACCTGCCAGGCACCCGGGATTTTTGCCCGGTTGTAAGGCGGACCGGTAAGCTTAACGCCCTGCTCGAAGAAAATGTACCACAAAAAATCGAAGAACTTAAGCAAACGTTCCCTGCCGAAATTTTCAGAAGGGCTACTAACTATCTTTACAAAAAGGAAACGCGCTCTTCCTATGAAATCGAAAAGGAGCGGCCTTCGCCAGACCGAATGGAGAAATTCATTTCTTTGCTGATGCAGGCAGGCAGTGAGCCCAAGGAACAGTTGCTGGACGAAGACCGGCTGGTGCAATTACAAAATGCCATCGTTGATCCGAGGTTTGCAGCGACGGGGTTTCGGAAAGATCAAAATTATATCGGACAATCTCTCCCCAATTTCCGGGATCTGATTCATTACATATGTCCGCCGCCCGTATTTGTCGCATCGCTGATGAATGGTATCCGGCAGACTGCTTTGAAAAGCGAAGGTATCCCTGCTGAAATCAGGGCCGCAATCCTGGCCTTTGGCTTTGTCTTTATCCATCCCTTCGAGGATGGGAATGGGAGGCTGCACCGTTTCCTGATACATGATGTCTTGGTGAGTGACGGGTTAGTCCCGGACGGACTGATCATACCGGTTTCAGCACACATGCTGAACCATATCAGGGAGTATGATCGTATTCTCGAAGCGTATTCCAGGCCACTGATGGAATTTATACGTTATGAAAAGAGCGAAGACGGCGAAGTGATCGTAACCAACCCTGATGAAACGGAAAGCTATTTCCGGTACCCTGATCTTACAGAACATTGTATCTATCTTCTGCACGTCATCCATGCCACTCTAAAGGAGGACATGCCGGACGAACTACATTTTATTCAACGCTATGAAGAGGCTAAGGCAGCCATACAGGATATCGTCGATATGCCGGATAAAATGGTGGACCAGATGATATTGTACCTCCACCAGAACAAAGGAATATTTCCAAAGAGACGCAGGGAACATTTTGCAAAGCTTACCGATGAAGAAATCGCAGCAATGCAGTCCGCCTACAGAAAGGTTTTTGAGATGTGAGACTAAGGAACTTAAGGAATGAAGTGACCGCAAGCGTTGTATATTCTCCAATCCAAGATAATTCGACATTTCTACGCAGCATTTGCAGAAGGAAGAGTTGGATTAGACATCAGAAACATACACTTCATCGCACACTACCTTTTTTTCAGATACAAATATTTTTGTTCATTTTGTTTATTTCGAACAAATAGACTGCGCTTCTATCTCTGGTGATAAAATTTTAATAACACTTGCTTCTGTTATTATAAACGAATTAGACAAGCATTAGATAAGTATCATAAAAACAAAAAGATATCACAGCTCGTGCGGAAATTGCTTCCGAAAATTGAAAATGTGAGTAAAGAGCCAACCCTCCAAAATATGAAAAATAAGGGGTTATTGTCGAGAGGCCTTCCGATAAAATATTTAAGGAATAGCAGCCTTGATAGAAGACTTGATTAGGGTAACAACATGCTTGCCACCAGCGTTGAGAAATCCCAACAGTGGGCAAATAATTTATATGGACAAATTATATCGGCACAACGCTAAAGCAAAGGTCGTTACTTGATAACCCGGTCAAATCAGATAAAAAATATTCATTGTCGAATGAGCTCGATGCAGCAAAACGCGAAAATTAAGCGCTTCGCAAATAACTTCACAGTTTTAAGAAAAGAGAGAGCCAACTTATTTAGAGCGCTACCCTTTTAATATCGGTTGTTTGCAAATTGTTTGCAAATAAAAAAAGCATTTATGAAAATTAATCCATAAATGCTTGATTTTCAAGTGGGCCCACCTGGGCTCGAACCAGGGACCACCTGATTATGAGTCAGGTGCTCTAACCAACTGAGCTATAGGCCCTTTTCACTTTTCAGGAAACACTTTTTCCGGATATTCCTTTTTTATTAGAACATTTTTTCTTTTAATAAGATCCGGTTTAGGCTTTATCCCTAAAAAATAAAGGATTGCAAAAATAGAAAAATTCGCGAAGTGGTAAGAAATAATTTTCTTTGACAATGCAAAAAATTGAAGCAATCATATTTGACCTGGGAGGCGTGATCCTCGATATCGATTATAATTTAACCCGGAATGCTTTTGAAAAATTAGGAGCTAAAGATTTTAATGAAATGTACTCCCAGGCGGAAGCGGATAAGCTATTTAAGGATTTGGAAAAGGGGTATATTAACGAAGCAGATTTTTATTCTGAGTTTAATAAGTGTACACGGCTCAGCTTGACTCCTCACCAAATTAGTGAAGCCTGGAATGCAATGCTTTTGACATTTCGTGAAAAAAGTCTCTTATTTCTCAAGGAAATTAAAAGCAGGTATAGGCTGTTTCTCCTTAGTAACACAAACGCGATTCACTATTACAAATTTGACAAGATCTACAACCAAAGTAAAAGAGCGCATTCCTTTGAAGAATATTTTGAAAAGGCATACTATTCTTTTGAAATGGGGAAAAGAAAGCCGGATGATGAAATTTACCGGCATGTGCTGGAAGAAAATAATCTTTTAGCAGGCAGCACTCTTTTTATTGACGATTCTCTCCAAAACGTAGACGCTGCCAAAAGTTTAGGCATTCAAATCATCCATTTAAAACCAGGAATTAATATAGAAAATACAGGGCTGTAGGCTATTTTTTTATTTCTTCAAATTCAATATAATCATCCTCCTTTGCCTTTTCGGTTTTAGGTCCGCCAGGAGACTGCTGTTTAGAATAGGCATTCATGTCCTGCTGCATTTTTGATTGCATCTCACCGAATTGCTTTTTAATTTTTTTTGTGGATTGATATACCGGGATGATGAAATCAAAAATCAATTTGTAAAAAATGTATATTAAAAAAAGTTCACCTGCTAATCTTAAAATATTCATTTAGCAAAAATAAATATTTAATTTTTTAACACGATTTATAAACTTTTACTTTAACATAATTTGGCAGATAATTCTTTATTGCAGTATATTTGCAATGTCAAAAGAATCTATGAAGGGAACGGAAGCGTTCCCTTCTTCTTTTTTAAAAAATTTCCAGGTTTAAATGAATTTTGAAACATCCTTGAAAAACATTGAGAATTTCTTAGATGGCCTTATTAGTCATTCAGAAAATATTTTTCAGGTAGGTCTCAAAATAAACCCGGGCAATAATATCGTTGTGTTGCTGGATGCTGACGATGGAATTACGATTGAAAAATGCACCAAGGTAAATAAGGCTCTTTGTAAATATATTGAAAAAACGGAACTTTTTCCCGGAGGAAATTTTTCTTTGGAGGTATCTTCTCCTGGTGTAGATGAACCATTGAAATTACACCGGCAGTACAAAAAAAATATTGGCAGAAAGGTAGAGGTTATAATGAACGATGGGACTGCTACAAGTGGAAAATTAATCGAAGTAAGCCAGGATGACATTTTAATAGAAGAAAACGAAGTCCCTGGCGGCTCGGTTGGACGGGCAAAAGGGAATAAAGCATTAATTAAAAAAATAAAAATATTGTTTAATCAAATAAAGCACACAAAAGTGCTGGTAACATTTTAAAAAATACAAATGGCAAGTATCAATTTGATTGAATCCTTTCAGGAATTCAAAGATGCGGAAAACATAGACCGGCCTACACTTATGAAAGTAATGGAGGATGTTTTTAAAACCCTTATTAGAAAGAAATATGGTTCCGATGAAAATTTTGACGTAATTGTGAACGATCAAAAAGGTGATCTGGAGATATTTCGCAGGAGAACCATTGTGGATGATGATGATCTTTATAACACACTAACGGAGATTGAGTATAAAGATGCTATCAAAATAGAGCCGGATTACCAGGTAGGTGAGGAATTATATGAAGAGGTTGACATTCAGAAGGAGTTTGGCAGGAGAGCGATACTTGCGGGGAAGCAGACTTTGGCGAGCAGAATTAATGATCTGAAAAAGAATATTCTTATAAAAAAATATGAAGACAGGATTGGCGAAATTATAAGTGGAGAAGTTTACCAGGTATGGAAAAAGGAAATTTTATTGCTTGATGAGGAAGGGAACGAAATGTTACTCCCCAAGTCTGAACAAATACCATCTGATTATTTTAAAAAAGGTGAAACAATACGCGCCGTTGTAAAAAAGGTAGAACTAAAAAACAGCCAGGCGGTAATTATAGTTTCCAGGACAGATACATCTTTCCTTGCGAAATTACTCGAAATAGAAGTTCCCGAAATTTTCGACGGTCTCATTGTAATAAGAAAAATAGTAAGAGATCCGGGTGAGAGAGCAAAAGTTGCCGTAGAAAGTTTCGATGACAGGATTGATCCTGTCGGAGCGTGTGTAGGTATGAAAGGCAGTCGTATCCATGGAATAGTGAGAGAACTGAAAAATGAAAACATTGATGTAATTAACTGGACAAACAATATTCAGCTTCTTATACAACGCTCTCTTACGCCGGCAAAGATTACAAGTATGGATGTGGATCTTGAAGCAAAGCATGCTAATGTTTACCTGAAACCAGACCAGGTTTCACTGGCTATTGGGCGCAGAGGTGTTAACATTAAGCTTGCCTGTGAACTTACAGGCCTTGAGCTCGATGTATTCCGGGATAATGAAGGAGAAGTAGAAGAATATGATGTGGATCTGGATGAATTTACAGATGAAATCGAGACATGGGTAATAGATGAATTAAAAAAGATTGGATGTGATACAGCTAAAAGTGTTCTCATATTGTCTGATGAAGAACTGGAAAGAAGAACTGATTTGGAAAAGGAAACAATCGCTGAAGTAAAGAAAATATTGAAAGAAGAATTTGCCAGTGAATAATTTATTTTATTCAATTGGGAGAATAATAAACATAATTTTAATTTTTAAAAATTTCCTGCATTGTAAATAATTCAGGAGAGGAGAGGTTTTAATGGCAGAAGTAAACACACCACGGGTAATGGCTGCGGCCAAAGAATTCAACATAGGTAAAGATACCTTGGTAGACTTTCTTGTGTCCAAAGGATTTGAGGGAGAAGAATTAAAACCAAGCTCTAAAATCTCGGAAGAGATGTACCGTGTTTTGCAGGTTGAATTTCAGCCTGACAAGGTTGCCAAGCAAAAGGCCGAACAAATTGATCTTCCCAAGAACGCGGTCACTGATTTCAAAAAAAGGCGGGATGAGCAAGATCTTTCCTTTAGTAAAAAAGAAGCAGTAAAACCAAAAGAAGATGTGACGGCTCCGGTTACTGCTGTTGAAGAAGTAAAGCCGGAAGTTGTACCCGAAACTATAATACAGGCAGATCAACAAGCCGAACCCGAAAAGATAACGAACACAATAGAAGAGCCTCTAGTTGAAGCAGAGCCGGAAATAGTAAAGATTGAAGCTCCAGAGGTGGAAGGATTAAAAGTGGTGGATAAAATTGACCTGAGTGCTATTGATTCCTCCACTCGCCCTAAGAAAGACTCCGGCAAAAAATCTGCACCGCCGAAAGCAAAAGCTTCAAAATCAAAAGAGCCGGAAATTGAAAGAATAGAAGAAGTGAAACCGGAAGTAGAGGCTGTGAAGGGCCCGGTTGAAGCGGAACCTGTTGTAATAACAAATATTAAGGCAACTAAGCTTGAAGGCCCTAAAATAATGGGCAAGATAGATCTTCCGGCAAACAACACAACCAGGCCCAAGCCTTCTGATGAAAGGAGAAAACGCAAACGCATACCTGTTGAGAAAAAAGCTCCCGGTAATAATGTTCCCGGAAATTTTCAACGACCCCAAACTGCAAGACCTCCACAGGGTGGAAGGTTTAACAGAAATGCTCCGGCAATAACCCGCCGTGAAGAAAAAGAAATTGATCAAAAAGAGATTCAGGATAAAATAAAAGAGACGCAGGCGAAACTTGCCGGATCGGGCGGAAGAGGTAAAAGCTTAAAAGCAAAATATCGTAGGGCAAAGCGCGAAGAAGCGGCCGAAAATGTAGGTGAAGAAGTAACAGATAATAAATTACAGGTAACTGAATTTATTTCTGTAAGTGAATTTGCTAATCTTATGGATGTAAGTTTTGCTGATGTGATAAGCAAATGTATGAGCCTTGGTATTATGGTATCTATAAACCAAAGGCTTGAAGCAGATGTGATCGAACTTGTAGCCAGCGAATTTAATTATGAAGTTGAATTTATAGGTATAGATGATGAGGGAGATTTTGAGGAAGAGGAGGAAGAAGATGATGATGAAAATCTTGTAACCCGTCCACCAATTGTTACCATAATGGGCCACGTTGACCACGGTAAAACATCCCTTCTAGACTATATACGTGAAGCAAATGTGATCGCTGGTGAAGCAGGAGGTATTACTCAACACATTGGAGCTTATGAAGTAACCCTTAAGGGTGGAAGGGCCATAACCTTTTTGGATACACCGGGCCACGAGGCTTTTACAGCGATGCGTGCGCGGGGTGCGAAAGTTACAGATATTGCTGTGATTGTAATTGCTGCAGATGATGCAGTGATGCCACAAACAAAAGAAGCAATCTCCCATGCGCAAGCGGCAAGTGTCCCTATGATATTTGCACTCAATAAAATTGATAAAGACGGAGCAAATCCTGAAAAAATAAAGGAACAGCTTTCTGCGATGAACATTCTTGTAGAGGACTGGGGTGGCAAGTACCAAAGCCAGGAAATAAGTGCCAGGCAAGGTCTTCATGTAGATGAGTTATTGGACAAAATTTTATTGGAGTCTGATTTACTTGATCTCAAGGCCAATCCGGACAAAACGGCCAGCGGAACGGTGATAGAAGCTTCTCTTGACAAAGGAAGGGGTTATGTCGCCACCATACTCGTACAAAATGGCACACTCAAGCAAGGAGATCTCTTAGTCTCGGGACAAAATTATGGCAGGGTAAAAGCCATGTTCAACGAGCGCAATCAACGTGTTGACGAAGCGCCTCCGGCAACCCCTGTGTTAATCCTTGGTTTAAATGGTGCTCCGCAGGCAGGCGAAACATTTAAGGTTTACACTGACGAATCGGAAGCAAAAGATACTGCCAATAGAAGAGCCCAAATATTGCGTGAGCAGGGCATTCGCGCCAAGAAGCACATCACTCTTGACGAAATTGGTCGCAGGCTTGCCCTTGGCAATTTCAAAGAGCTCAATTTAATCATCCGTGCAGATGTGGATGGCTCTGTGGAAGCATTGAGTGACTCACTTCAAAAGCTGAGTACTGAGGAAATTGTGGTAAGTGTGGTGCATAAAGGAGTAGGACAAATTACTGAAAGTGATGTACTGCTTGCGACAGCGTCTGACGCGGTAATAATAGGCTTCAATGTACGACCGGCGTTACAGGCTTCAAAACTTGCCGATCATGAAGGAGTGGAGATAAAAACATACTCCATAATTTACGATGCAATTGATGAAGTGAAGAGTGCGATGGAAGGTATGCTTGAGCCTAAAATACAGGAAAAAATTCTGGGTATCCTTGAAGTAAAAGAAACTTACAAATTCGATAAGATAAGTGTTGCAGGCTGTATGGTTATAGAAGGAAAGATTGCCAGGAATAACCGCATACGCCTCGTGAGAGATGGTATCATTATTCACACAGGAGAGTTGGGTAGTCTCAAACGATTTAAGGATGATGTAAAAGAGGTTTCTAATAATATGGAGTGTGGTGTAAGTATAAAAAATTACAGTGATACAAGGCCCGGCGATATGATTGAGGCCTTCGAGGAAGTTGAGATTAAAAGAACCTTGTAAGCATTGTTTATTAACAAATAGGCTGCATTTTTTAACTTTTCAAAAAAATATCTCCCATTTTGCCTGTGTACATTTGGCAGGCATTTCTTATTAATATTCCGCTTACACCTCTTGTTGTTATCAAATTAAAGTTTTAAGAATGAAGAATAGTTTTTTTACAATTTGTTTTCTCCTCTGCGCCTTCTCATTATTTGCACAAACTAAAAAAGTTATTGCAGATAAAATCATTGCGACGGTAGGAGATAAAATCATTCTCAAGAGCGAAATTGATAATAGTATTTCTGATATGCAACGCCAGGGTGTTGATGTTCCTGCTAATGGCAAATGCCTTCTCCTTGAGCAAGCATTAGGATTAAAAGCCTTAGTACTACAGGCAGAAATAGATTCAATACCTGTTTCGGAGGAAGAGGTCGAGGCCGATATTGATAATAAGATTAGATATTTTGTCAACCAATATGGCTCGAAAGAAATTGTAGAACAAATCGCCGGAAAATCTTTATTCCAACTTAAAGAAGATTTTAAACAAACATTTCGTGAGCAAAAACTTGCACAAGGGGAACGGGACAAGATTGTGGGTGATGTAAGAATAACGCCAAAAGAAGTGCAGGAATATTATGAGAAAATTCCGAAAGACAGCCTATTTTATTATGATTCCCAACTTGAAGTGGGTGAGATTATTATGTATCCTAAACCCAGTCGTGATCTTGAAACTTATGCCGTTGATCAACTCAAGGAGTATAAAAAGGAAGTAGAAGACGGAAGCAAGAAATTTGAAGTACTTGCCTCGCTATATACGGATGATCCGGGAAGTAAAGAGACAGGCGGCAGGTATGAAATAAATCGTAATGAAAAGACATGGGATCCTATCTTTCTTGCAAAGGCATTTAGTTTAAAAGACGGCCAGGTGTCCAATGTATTTAAAACGAGATTTGGCTATCACATTATTCAAATGGTGAGTCGCAATGGCGATGACGCAGTTATAAGGCACATTTTAAAAATACCCCAGGTAAGTTCTATTGAGGTAAATCAGGCAAAAGAAAAGTTAGATTCAATAAGAACAAAATTAGCTTCGGGAGAACTCCAGTTTGGGGAAGCTGTTTCAAAATACAGTGAAGATGATAACAGCAAGTTTACAGGTGGCCGTATTCCTGCAAGGGACGGGAGCACATTTGTAAGTATTGACCAGCTTGATAAAGATCTTGTGCTGATGCTTAAGGATCTAAAAGTTGGCGAATATTCACCGGCAACAGAATTCACTGATGAAAAAGGCAAAAAAGGTGTACGGATCGTTCAAATAATAACGAAAACAGAGCCTCATCGTGAGAACCTGAAAGATGACTATGACAAGGTATCACAACGTGCTTTGGAAGAAAAGAAAAATGAAGTATTAGAACAATGGTTTGCAAAGAAGATCCCCTCATTCTACGTAAACATAAGCGATGAATTTAAGACATGCCCCGAAATGGAGAAATGGGATTCAAAGACAACCGTACAAAAATAGATTTCCTCTCAGCATAGGAATAATCTGAATTTTTCCTTTTTAAAAACGTTAAATGATCATAGAAGACTTATAATCAAATGAAGTCTTTTCCCGGTCTTTAATATTTACCGTAATTTTGCGCTTCATTTCAATCAATGAGCGACGAAATAAAACATGAATGCGGCCTTGCTTTCATGAGATTACGCAAACCTTTTTCATATTACCGGCAAAAATACGGGACAGTACTATACGGGCTTAATAAGTTGTACCTGCTTATGGAAAAGCAGCATAACCGTGGTCAGGATGGCGCCGGCATAGCTACAATAAAACTTAATACCGAACCTGGATATCCTTTTCTTCACCGTGTTCGCAGCTCAGCAAACCAGGCAATAGCTGATATTTTTTCAAAAATAGAAAACCAGATTAGCGAAATAGAAAAATACCATCCGGAGATCCAACAACATCCGGGATTGATGAAAGGGCACATTGATTTTTTAGGAGAACTTTTATTGGGTCATCTTCGATATGGCACCCAGGGTAAAAACGATGTGCAATTTTGCCACCCGTTCATTAGACGCGACACGATTCCTGCCCGCAATCTTGCGCTTGCCGGTAATTTTAATCTTGTAAATAAAGAAGAACTATTTTCTCTTATAAACAGCCATCCCGATGAGTTGGACAGGCAAAGCGACCTCGGGGCTATGATGGACGTAATTCATCACTTTTTAGTGAAGGCAGATGAGGATTCTCCCGGAAAATCTGATATCGTTGGGGTTTTAAAAAAATCGGTTTCGCTTTTTGATGGCGGCTTCACATTTGGTGGGCTTACAGGATGTGGAAACGGTTTCGTTGTGAGAGATGCACACGGCATAAGGCCTTGTTATTATTATGTTGACGAGGAAGTTATTGTGGCCGCAAGTGAACGTGCCGCGATACGGACCGCGTTTAACGTGGGCGAGAATGAGGTAAAAGAACTAATGCCCGGTAATGCACTTATCGCGGAGGAAAGCGGAAATTATTCTATAGAAAAAATTTTAGAGCCCAAAGAAAGAAAAGCATGCAGCTTCGAGAGAATATATTTTTCAAGAGGAAGCGACGAAAAGATTTACAGGGAACGGATCGCTTTAGGATACCATCTTAGCGAACGCGTATTAAAAGCTGTAGATTACGACCTTAAAAACACCATTTTTTCCTACATACCCAACACGGCGGAAACAGCTTTTTATGGTATGATAAAAGGTGCGGAGGATTATTTAAATAAAATAAAAATTGAGAGAATCCTCAGTTGGAATAAGGACTTCGATGATGCTAAATTGTCGGAGATGATTAATCGCAAAATCAGGATGGAAAAGATTGCGATTAAAGACGTGAAACTTCGAACGTTTATTACTGCTGATACCGGCAGAAATGAAATGGTACAACACGTATACGACATTACGTACGGTACTGTGAGAAGGAATGAAGACACTCTTATTGTAATAGACGATTCCATAGTAAGAGGCACAACTTTGCGTGAAAGTATAATTCGTATGCTTTCGAGACTTCAGCCGAAAAGGATTATCGTTGTTTCTTCTGCTCCGCAAATACGATATCCTGATTGCTATGGAATTGACATGAGCAAGCTTGGAGAATTTGTTGCTTTTAAGGCTGCAATGGCGCTAATAAAGGAAAGAAAATTAGAATGCATTCTTGATGAACTGTTGGCAAAATGTAATGAGTTGCGAAGAAACAATAAGCTCCACACAGAGAACATAGTAAGAGAAGTTTACAAGCCTTTTACGCTCGATGAAATTTCCAAAAAAATTGCAGAGCTAATTACACCGGACGACATTGATGTACCTGTAGATGTAATTTATCAAACAATTGAAGACCTACACGATAGCTGCCCTACCAACCTGGGCGATTGGTACTTCACAGGCAATTATCCAACTCCGGGAGGAAACCGTGTTGTCAATAAGGCGTTTTTAAATTACATGGAGGGAAAGAATATTAGGGGATATTGATATTGGCTCAGGGGCTATTTATTACAGTAATATTATTTTTTATTAAACCAAATAAATTTTTTTGAAAACACTTTTATTAATTCGTCACGCAAAAAGTAGCTGGAGCGATATGGGTCTTTCTGATTTTGACCGGCCTCTAAATGACCGGGGAAAAGAAGATGCACCTGAAATGGCGAAGAGAGTGAAGGATAGAAAAATAAAAATAGACCTGTTTATTTCAAGCCCGGCAAAACGTGCAAAAAAGACTGCAAAGATTTTCATGGAAACTTATGGTGAGAATAAAAATGATTTAGTTCTCATTCCCTCACTATACGAAGCCTCGGTACGAAACTTCTATAACGCAATTGAAATTTTGGATAATAAATATGATACTATTGCACTGTTTTCCCACAATCCCGGTATCACGGATTTTGTAAATTTAATGACCGACTTTAAAATCGATAACATGCCCACCTGCGGTGTGTTTGCAGTTTCAATTCAAACAAAAAAATGGAGCGATTTCAAAGATTCTGATAAGGAATTGCTATTGTTTGACTTTCCCAAAAACCCTTCTTAAAAAAAATTGACAACAAGAATTGGTTAAATTATCTAACAAAAAGATTTTCATCATACTTGTTGCGTTGAGTTTGAGCCTGCAAGTGTCAGCTCAAGAAAATATCGTCATACCTGCATTGTTAGGCATTGTTGGCGATACATCTGATATCAATACCAAAACACAAGGCGGAATATGTCTTATAGGTGGCGGAGGTGATGTACCTAGTGCTTTTAAATGGATGATCAGCAGGAGTGGAGGCGGAGACGTGGTCGTAATAACAGCGTCGGGAAATGCAGACTATAACCAGGATATCTATGAACTGGGAGGAGTAAATTCAGTGGAGACTTTGAATATTACCTCGCGTGATTTAGGTGATAATGACACGGTTGCTAATATTATCCGAAATGCTGAAATGCTTTTTATTGCAGGTGGCGATCAATCCAGGTATATGAATTTTTGGCGGGGTACCAAGACCCAGGAAGCAATCAATTATTTGTTGAATGTAAAAAAGGTCCCGGTCGGTGGTACCAGCGCAGGTTGTGCCATTTTAAGCGGCCTATATTACAGTGGCGAAGAAGGAAGTGTTGTTTCTGATGAAGTTTTAAATAATCCTTATATCCATGGAGTCACTTTATACAATAACGATCTTCTTCATGCACCCTTTTTACAAAATGTAATTACTGACCAGCATTATCTTACCCGAAAACGTGAAGGCAGGCATGTCTCATTTATGGCGCGAATAATTAAGGATTGGGGAATTTTTCCGGAAGGTATTGCGCCAAATGAAAGAACCGCTGTATGTATAGATGAAAATGGAAGTGCAGTGGTATTTGGGGAAAGCAAAGCTTATTTTATTTATTCTGACGAAAAAAATCCACCTGAAAAAGTAATTCAAGGCGAACCGCTGGAATGGATTTGCAATAGGAAGGCGCTACACGTTTATGCAATTCAAGGTAGCGATACTGGCGCTGGAAGTTTTTCTGTTGCTGATTTTGACCCTGACAAAGCCAGCGGCGGAATTTGGTATTGGTGGTGGGCTGCCGATAATAAATTACATAAGGATATCGATGTTGATTCACCCTCAAAGTAGGGTTCGTCCTGTGTTCGTAATTTATTGAAGTACGGGATCGCTGGATTTAACCAAGTTTATAAAATCCGCGATAACTGCCTTATAAATGTTCATGTTATCATTTCGATCTATGTATGGGAAAACAGACGCCATTCTCAGGGATTCTTCAAGTAAAAAATCTTTTTGTTTTACGGATAAAAAATTTTTCTTTTTCATAAGATAAGATGCAAGATATTCTTGTTCTGTTTGTCCGGGTGTAGGAATTAATATTGCAGGCTTGCCAAGCTTTACAAGATCCATTATCGTGGAATAGCCACTTCTGCAAATAATCATATCAGATTGCATAAAAGCAATGTTTAAATCTGCGCTTTTCAGGTGATTAACAATTTTTATGTTAGAGGTTGGCGGAATCATTTTTTTATTTTCGGCAGGTAATCCTCTCACAATTAGAACTTTTTTTCTAAAATTTTTCAACTGAGCCAAAACTATTTCTTCAAAAACGGTTCTCTGTGGCTCGGGCCCGGAAATTGAAATGAGCACATCATAGATTTTTTCTGTCGGTGATATCTTTTCAAACCTGGATAACGCCCCCAGGTAGACGCTATTTTGCTGAAGAATTTTGGGGTGAGATAGCTCTCCTGCCAGCCCATTTTCTTTAAAATCCGGAATCCAACATTGGTCGTATTTTTTAGTAAAACTGTTGTGGATTTTACTTGCAACTTTGTCAAAAAGAGAATCACCTGTTTTTATTTCCAACTGGTGGGTTATATATACTGAAGTGATATTCTTATTAAAAAGGCCTAAGCGATTGTCGGAAATAATAGCGTCCGGCTTATAGGTGTGTATGATTTTTTTTAGCCAGTAATGTTCTTTAAATATTTTTATTACAAGCTTCGGTAATTGGAGTATTAATTTAAGAAATAGCCACCGTTTACCTTTGCTATATTTTATTTCATAACCCGCAGCAGGTAAAATTACTAGCGAGGGAAATTCTTTTTTTAGTAGTAAAAATCCTACATCTGATGCAGCGATAATTAAGTTGCAACTTAATTTTTCAAGTTCTTTAATTATTGGTATGCAACGTGTTACATGGCCAAGCCCCCAGTCCAAGGGCGCTATTACGATGGTGGGTCCTTTTGCGGTATTGTTAAATTTTTTGCCCTGACGCACAAGATTGCAATAATTGTTTGTGAAAATAGTTTAATTTAGGAATCAATTTTATGAAATACGTAAACAAAATCCTTCTGCTTGTATTTATTATAGTATCCATTTTTGCGTTAAGTTGTAATGCGTCGAAAAAAAGTAATTGTGGATGCCCTAGTAAAAAAGGTATGGTTGGATATTAAAATCTAAAAAAAACCATTATCCAATATGAACAAATTTAACCGGGATCTTTTGGTGTTGTTCAAAGAAGAATTAATGAACCCCCAGGCCATCGAGCATGAAGTAGAGGCACTTCATGAGCTGTTGTATTGTGTTGAAAAAATTGATAATCTCATTATTGCCCACGAGGTCATCAATTTGAATAAATACAAAATTTTTTCCAGTGAAAAAGTTGTCAGGGAAACTCTTAGAAAGCAAGAACTAAAGCCTTTTATTTTCCTGAATAATAAAAATTAATACCCGGGCTCTTACTTCACGGTCCAGGTTTCTCTCCCCTTTAAAAGTTTATCAAGGTCACCTTTACCTTTAGTAGATAGAGTTTCTTCTATTTGCATACTCATTGTATCTTCATAGCATGGTCTTTCATTCGCATACATCACTCCAAAAGGTCTCGGTAGATGATTTTCTCTTGCCGGCGAATCAAATAATCTTGAAAGAATTTGTGCTTTGAAGAAATCAGTTTCATCGTGAATCCATAAATCATTTTCGCTATTCTGTCCATCTAACGTGACAACCACTGGCTTTAAGCCATCAAGCTTGATACCCTTATTTTTTTCGGTTCCAAAAATAAGTGGCTTTCCATGTTCCAAAAACAGCGCTTCTTCCGGCTTGGATTTTTTTTCTGTAAAGATTTCAAAAGCGCCATCGTTAAAAATATTACAGTTCTGATAAATTTCAAGGAAAGACGAACCCCTGTGTTGTTGCGCACGTAAAATCATTGCCTGCAAATGTTTGGGGTCTCTATCCATGCTTCTTGCTACAAACGATGCATCGGCTCCTAAAGCCAGTGCAGCTGGGTTAAATGGGTGGTCGATACTTCCCAACGGAGAGCTTTTTGTTATCTTTTTTTGCTCACTTGTAGGCGAATACTGTCCTTTAGTAAGACCATAAATTTCATTATTGAAAAGCAGGAGGTTTACATCAAAATTTCTTCTCAACAAATGGATTGTATGATTACCTCCAATGCTGAGGCAGTCGCCATCACCTGTTACTATCCATACGCTGAGTTCTGGTCGGCTCGCTTTAAGGCCCCCCGCGACAGCGGTTGCCCGCCCATGGATGCTGTGCATGCCATATGTATTCATATAGTAGGGGAAGCGGCTGCTACAGCCAATTCCGGAAATGATCACTATATTTTCTTTTGGAATTCCCAGGCCGGGCATTATTTTTTGAACTTGTGCCAGTATGGAATAATCTCCGCATCCCGGGCACCATCTTACTTCCTGGTCGGTGGCAAAATCTTTCGCGGTTAAAGCAACAGGACTGCTCGCAGGTTCACTCATTTTTTAAACAAATTATATTTTCAAAGTTAATGTATACAATGTTACAGAAAATGTAATACAAATTATTAGATTAGGAATTATTCTATTGTAATCTTTCCGTCAATTTCTCTTCTTTGCCAAACGCTCCGCCATCATATCTATTTGTGCCAACGCTCCCAAGGCCTTTTCACCAAATGTTGCTTAAACTTCACTCATCTTTTTACAACACTTATTAGTTTCAATTACGAGTTTTGATATCGTTTTTCTTTTTTAGGTATTCTTCCAAAGTTA
>JBBSBD010000119.1:0-17080 GCA_038251675.1 Chitinophagales bacterium
ATCAACCTGTAAATATTGATAGTGTGCCATTCGATAAGATGAAATCGTATATACGTGACATTTATGATCGTGGCGGTGTGGTTACATTGAGCTGGCATCTCAATAATCCATTAACGGGTAAAACTGCATGGGACCCAGCGCCGGGAACAGTTGCGTCTATTTTGCCAGGAGGCGCCAAAAATGAATTATATAAAAGCTGGCTTGATAAAGTTGCCCATTTTGTTGTAAGCTTAAAAGGCGAAAAAGGCGAATACATTCCCATTATTTTCCGGCCATTTCACGAGTTGAATGGCAATTGGTTTTGGTGGGGAAAAGATCATTGCACTCCTGGAGAATTGAAAGAGCTTTGGCATTTTACCATCTCTTATCTGAGAGATACTAAAAATATTCACCAGCTTTTATATGCATATAATACCGATCGTTTTTCTTCTAAGGAAGAATATCTTTTAAAATATCCGGGTGATGATTGGGCTGATATTACCGGTTTTGATATTTACCAGAGAAAAGGCGGTGATGAAGGAAATACCGCCTTCGTAAAAGACGCAGGTAAAATGTTTTCAATGCTGGAGGAAATTGCTTTCGACAAAAATAAAATTCCCGCCCTTACTGAATTTGGCTACAGCAGGGTTTCAGATAGCACATGGTGGACAAAAGTTTTGTACAAAGCAATCGAATATCACAAGATTTCGTATGCCTTAGCCTGGAGGAATGCCGGCACCAAACCTTCAGGTGAAACAGAATACTATTTGCCTTATAAGGGGCAGGTATCGGCGGATGATTTCATGAAATTTTATAATGAACCGAATATTTTATTTCAAAACGATATAACGAAAGAGCAGCTATATAAATGAAACTTCAACTTTTAGATATTGCAATAGTTGCTTCTTACCTGGTATCGATGCTGATGATTGGCTGGTACTATAGAAAGAAAGCGAGGTTGAATAAAGAGAGCTATTTATTAGGTGGGAAAAAACTTCCCTGGTATTTACTCGGTCTCAGCGATGCATCAGACATGTTTGACATTAGCGGAACTATGTGGATGGTTTCGCTTTGCTATATCTATGGATTTAAAAGCATTTGGATACCATGGTTGTGGCCGGTTTTTAACCAGGTTTTCAATATGATGTTCCTGGCAAAATGGCTCCGCCGTTCCAATGCTGATACAGGTGCAGAGTGGCTCGCCACGAGATTTGGCCTGGCAGGAAAAGGAGTAAAGGCATCGCATAATATTGTAGTTGTTTTTGCCCTTATTGGTTGCCTGGGTTTTCTCGCTTATGGCTTTGTAGGCCTTGGAAAATTTATTGAAATATTTGTTCCCTGGAATATTGTTCAGCCTTATATTCCCTTTCATATAGCTCCTGAATATGTTGCTCATTTCTACGGCATTATTTTTACTTTATTTGCCATGTTTTATTCTATCCTGGGCGGCATGCACAGTATAGTAGTTGGCGATTTAATCAAGTATTCAATAATGACTATTGGTTGTATTGCCATAGGATATATTGCAATGATTCACTTACATGGGCAAACGCTAAATGTTCCGGGAGGTTGGAACCATCCTTTCTTCGGCCTCGATCTCAATCTCGACTGGAGTCATATATTACCGGCGGCAGTGCAAAAAATCTCTGATGATAATTTCGGGCTCTTCGGGATATTTTTTATGATGATGCTTTTTAAGGGCGTGTTCGCCAGCCTCGCCGGCCCGGCACCTAATTACGATATGCAAAAAGTTTTGTCAACACGATCTCCGAAAGAAGCATCTAAAATGACGGGTTTTGTTTCCATTATTTTATTACCTATTCGCTACACAATGGTAATCGGGCTTACCGTGCTTGCAATACTTTATTACAACCGGCTCGATCTTTCCGCGCCGGGCGGAGGAACCGACTTTGAGAGAATATTGCCTGGAGCCGTTAATAATTTTCTGCCAGTTGGGATTCTTGGTATTGTACTCACGGGTTTACTGGGCGCCTTTATGGGTACCTTTTCGGGGACCCTGAATGCGGCACAGGCTTATATTGTGAACGATATTTATTTGAAGTATGTTAATCCTTCGGCTCCTACCAGGCGAATTATTTCGCTTAACTATATTGTGGGTATCGTGGTCGCCGCAGTTGGTATTGTCCTGGGGTTCTATGCCAAAGATGTGAACTCGATTTTGCAATGGATCGTGGGCGCATTATATGGTGGCTATATTGCTTCAAATATGTTGAAATGGTATTGGTGGCGCTTCAATGCTAATGGATTTTTCTGGGGCATGATGGCTGGTATAATCGCAGCTCTTGTATTCCCTTTTATTTTTACCAGTCTTCCATTGTATAACTGGCCGTTATTATTTTTAATTTCTCTTATTGGCTGCATTTTGGGCACATATACCGCACCACCAACCGATATTAATGTATTGAAGAATTTCTATAGGCAGGTAAGGCCATGGGGATTCTGGAAACCTGTAAATGATTTGGTATTAGCTGAAGACCCGGCATTTGTGCCAAACAAAAGATTCAAGCTCGATATGTTTAACGTAGTGCTTGGAATCATAGGGCAATCGTGCCTCACTATTTTGCCTATGTATTTTGTGTTATGGATGAAATTGCCTTTACTCATAACGATTGTGATACTCGCAGTAATTGCATTCATCCTCAAAAAAACCTGGTGGAACAAATTAGAAAATTAAAGCAATTTAAATAAAATCTGCCCTGGTGGCAACAATATATATATATATGAATTCAAATTATAATGAGAGATTGCGTTTTCTGAGAGACACTCATAAAAACCTGCTGCAACAAAAGAATGTTGAACTTGAATCGATGAATGGAATTTTCAGCCGGTATAAAAACTCCGTTCTTACAGTAGCTCATGTGCCACTGGAATGGCGTTTTGATCTTAACCCCTCAACAAACCCGCGCCTGCTGGAAAGGTTTGGAATTAACGCAGCTTTTAATGCCGGGGCTATTAAATTCAATAACAAATATTTACTGGTCGCAAGGGTAGAGGGTAATGACAGAAAATCTTTTTTTGCGATAGCGGAAAGTGATAATGGTATTGATAATTTTAGGTTTTGGAATAGGCCGGTTGTTTTACCACAGGCAAGTGTACCCGATGATAATATATATGACATGCGTCTTGTACAGCACGAAGACGGCTGGATATATGGACTATTTTGTACTGAACGCAAAGATCCCGATGCACCTCCCGGTGATCTATCATCAGCAATTGCCCAATGCGGCATCGCGAGAACAAAAGATCTCTTAACATGGGATCGTTTACCAGATCTTAAGACTCCTTCGCCGCAGCAAAGAAATGTAGTATTACATCCTGAATTTGCAGGCAAAAAATATGGATTTTATACAAGGCCCCAGGATAGTTTCATTAATGCGGGATCCGGTGGTGGTATAGGCTTTGGACTATGCGACGATATTGAAAATGCCGTAGTTAAAAAAGAAATGGTAATTGATAAAAGGGTTTACCATACCGTTTATGAATCAAAGAATGGTCTGGGGCCAGCTCCTATTAAAACATGCAAAGGGTGGCTGCATCTTGCACATGGTGTACGAAATACCGCTGCCGGGTTAAGATATGTATTATATATTTTTCTAACCGACCTTAAAGATATCACTAAAGTACTTCATAGACCTGGTGGCTACTTTATGGCGCCGGAGGGCGAAGAAAGAACCGGCGATGTCTCCAACGTTTTGTTTTCTAATGGATGGATTGCTAACGAGGATGATTCTGTATATATTTATTATGCTTCTTCTGATTCAAGAATGCACGTTGCTACTTCTACGATTGAAAAATTATTGGATTATGTTATTAACACACCGGAAGATGGGCTTACTTCGGAAGCATCAGTAAAAACCGTTATTAAAATCATAGATGCAAATGATGATTATACGTCAACACAAAAAGGACCTGTATTCGCAACACAAAAATTTTAGAACCATAAAACAGAAATAATATTTCTTTAAGTCATGACAGAGTTACTCGCCAGGTATAAAACTGAAATGCAGGTTGAATTAAAAAGTATTCTTTCTTTTTGGATCAAAAATACAGTTGATAACAGTCACGGCGGCTTTTACGGAAAAATTGATAATAGCGGCAAAGTACATATTGATGCGCCGAAAGGATCGGTTTTAAACAGCAGAATATTATGGGCTTTTTCTGCCGCGTATCGCCTTACTAACGATGCGGCCTATCTCGCCATAGCGGAGAAGTGTTTTGTATACATTCGTGATCATTTTTTGGACAAAGAATTTGGAGGAATTTACTGGACTGTTGATTTTAAGGGAAACCGGCTTGATTCCAAAAAGCAATTTTATGCGCTTGCATTTGCAATTTATGGCTTGAGCGAATTTCACAAATGCACAAGCAACAAGGAAGCAAAAGAAACTGCAATAAAACTATACAATGCAATTATTGATTATAGTTATGATAGTTGCAATGGTGGTTATATAGAAGCTTTTTCACGTGACTGGAAGGAAGTGCATGATTTACGGTTGAGTAAGAAAGATGCAAATGAAAAAAAAACAATGAATACGCATTTGCATATTCTTGAGGGCTTTGCTAATTTATATTTAATATGGCAGGACGAGAATCTTAAACAGCGAATTCAGCACCTGATTCAAATATTTCTCAGTCATATTATTTCTAGTAAAAATTGGCATTTAATATTATTTTTTGATGATCAATGGAATAGTCGTTCCGAGATAATCTCCTACGGGCATGACATAGAAGCATCCTGGCTGATACTGGAAGCTGCGGAAATAATTGATGATCCTGCGCTAATTCAAAAAGTAAAAGAAGTATCTGGGAAGCTTGTAAATGCTGCCGCAGAAGGCCTGGATAAAGATGGAGGTTTGTGGTACGAATATGAGCCAGTCAGCAACCTTATTATAAAAGAAAAACATTGGTGGCCACAGGCTGAGGCTATGATTGGGTTTTTTAATGCATGGCAAATCACAGGCGATGAAGGCTACCTGGGGAAATCTATCGCAGCCTGGAACTTTGTAAAAGACCATATTATCGACAGTACTAACAAAGAATGGTTTTGGGGAGTAAAGGATGGGTACGAAATAATGAATGAAGATAAGGTGGGCATTTGGAAATGTCCGTATCATAACACAAGGGCCTGCATAGAATTGATAAAAAGAATAGATAAAACATTGGCCTCGAATTCAAATGTTGCGCATTAAAGGAGCGATTGGAGAAGTAGCTTTATGATCAATTTATCTTGTCATTTACAAGAGGTAAATGAAGATTATTTAGAACTATCCGCATGCAGTTTGTTATGTTTAAAAAAAATTAATTCTGTCATCGCCACATTAAAAAGTGTAAATTGAACCTGATTTATTTTTAAAATAATTAAATGCTTTTATATGACTACCAGAAGAGATTTTCTCAAAACAACCACCGTACTTTCTGCTGGCCTTATGATTACAGGATCATCCGGCTGTAATTCAAAAGATTCTTTAATAGGATTGCAATTATATACTGTGAGAGACGCTATGGGTAAAGATCCGCAGGGAACTTTGGCTAAAGTGGCCCAGATTGGCTACAACTCAGTAGAAACGGCTACTTATACTGGTTCAGAAAAATTTTATGGGATGTCGCCGGGAGAATTTGCCGCTGAGTTGAAGAAGAACGGGCTTGTTGCCGTTAGCGGACATTACCGCCTTGGAGAAGAACAGCCGAACGGAGAAGTACAAATGGGAACGATACTTCATGACTGGGATAAAGCAGTAGATGATGCCGCCGCCGCAGGAATAAAATATATGGTATGCGCTTATTTATCAAACGATGAACGCGGGGATCTTGACCATTATAAAAAAGTAGCTGATGAATTAAATACCGCCGGTGAGCGATGCAAAAAAGCGGGTATACAACTCTGTTACCACAACCATGATTTTGAATTTATAAAGCAAAACGACCAGTATCCTTACGACATTTTATTAGCAACTGATAAGGACCTGGTAAAAATGGAAATGGATATTTACTGGATTACAAAAGCCGGCCAGGATCCTATTGCTTTATTTAATCAGCACCCGGGAAGGTTTCCACTTTGGCACGTTAAGGATATGGATAATACCGATAAAAAAGATTTTACTGAAGTTGGGAATGGTATCATAGATTTCAAAAGAGTATTTGCCGAAAAAAATAAAGCCGGGCTTAAATATTTCTTTGTAGAGCAGGATCAAACTCCCGGGTCACCATTTGACAGCATTACTAAAAGTTACAATTATATAAAAAAGAATCTTGTTTAATTAATCCTGGCTAACCAAATTGCCAATAACCTATTTTAAAAAGAAGATAAATAAAATGCTATGCTACAAAAAATTTCATTACTCACTGCATTGATTACTATTACCATGTTTGCAAATGCCGCTCCGCCGAAAAAGGATTTTTACCAGGTAAAGATTTATCATGTAAAGAGCAATGACCAGGTTTCTATGGTAGACGATTACTTAAAAAACGCTTACCTGCCTGCTTTGCACCGGTCGGGTATAAAAAATATTGGCGTGTTTAAACCCATTGCAAATGATACCGCATCCGATAAATTAATTTATGTTTTCATTTCATTTTCGTCTGAAGATGCGTGGGTAAATATTTCAAGGAAGCTGGAAAAGGACAACGCTTATATGAATGTCGCAAAGCCCTTTATGGAAGCGCCTTCGGACAATGCTCCTTATAGTAGAATGGAATCTATTTTGATGGAAGCTTTCCCCGGCCAGCCTCACCTGGTAGCTCCTACGATAAAGAATGCAGAACGGGTATTCGAATTAAGAAGTTATGAAAGCCCGACAGAAAATTTGCATAAAAAGAAAATGGCAATGTTTAACACCGGTGGGGAGATACCCTTGTTTAACCGCCTGGGCTTTAACCCTGTTTTCTACGGCAAGGTAATTTCCGGAAGCCACATGCCAAACTTTATGTATATGCCTATTTTCGAAAGCGTAGATCAAAGGAATGCGCAATGGAAAAAATTTGGCGAAGACCCTGTTTGGAAAGATATTTCCAATCGTCCCGAAAATGAAAATAAAGTGTCAGTATCTCATATTGATAGTATATTAATGCATGATACAGACTATTCTGACCTTTAAATTCGTTTCAACTTTTGAGGAAGAATTTTCAATTTTAATAAGGGGGATTAGCTGACAGCTATGATTTTTTACATGAACTCTCTGAGCATTTAAGGAAGTCATTCGGCTATGACAGGGATGCATAATTGAAATAATAACAAGCCGACTGCAAGATCAGCAATCATTTGAGTATTTTCTCAATTTTCTTAAGCTCTTTATCTGAAAAAATATAGTTTTTTGTTGCTTCAATTGCATCGGTAACCTGTTGAGGTTTGCTTGCGCCCAAAATTACAGAAGTGATCCGTGGGTCTTTTAAGACCCAGGCAATTGCCATTTGCGCTAGTGTTTGATTTCTGCTCTCAGCTATTTCATTTAGTTTTTTTGCCTTCTCAATTACCTTTTCATTTAACTGGGATTCTGTGATAGCGCCATTCTCAAGGTGCCTGCCCGCTCTCGAATCATTTGGAATTCCATGCAGATACTTGTTGGTAAGAATACCTTGCGCCAGGGAAGAGAACGTTATGCATCCTACTTGTTCTTTTTCCAAAAGATCTAATAATCCATCTTCTACCCAGCGGTCAAGCATCGAATATCGCGGCTGATGAATAAGACAAGGCGTTCCGAGCTGGTTTAAAATTCCAATAGCTTTTTTTGCTTCTTTTGGATGATAACTTGATATGCCAATGTACAAGGCTTTACCTTGCCTTACAATAAGATCCAAAGCTCCCATAGTTTCTTCCAAAGGAGTTTCAGGGTCCGGCCGGTGGTGATAAAATATATCAACATATTCGAGGCCCATTCTTTTTAAACTCTGATCGAGGCTTGAAACTAAATATTTCTTTGAGCCCCAGTCTCCGTATGGACCTTCCCACATTTTCCATCCAGCCTTTGAAGAAATAATTAATTCATCACGATGGGCCTGGAAATCCTGCTTAAACATTTTACCAAAATTCGACTCTGCTGCACCGGGAGGTGGTCCATAATTATTAGCAAGATCAAAATGCGTAATGCCACTGTCAAAAGCAGTATGCAAAATTTTCCGGCAATTTTCGTAATCATCTATTTCGCCGAAATTGTGCCACAGGCCCAGTGATAGCGCGGGTAGTTTCAATCCACTATAGCCGCATCTGCGGTATTCCATATTATCATACCTCGCCGGGTTAGATTTATAAGTCATAATTATTTTGATTTGTGAAAGAATGAATGCAAATTAAAAAAGCTATTGAAGGTAATTATTATTACAGTTTACTTTTTAAGTTTTTATTTCAGGCGCCGAGATACCCTGGGGGAATATAAAATAGTTGCTTATGGTGAGGAGGGCCCGTGTGACAGGATAGGTTGCCTTTGTTTTTTTAAGCAAAAAGCATAAAAATTAATACGGCATTTAAACAGAAATAATTTGATTACACACGATCCTTAAATAAAAAAAGTCTTTTAAAAGACTTTTTTTATTTTAAAACGACGTTGTAAAAGTTTTGACTTTATCAAGCTGCTTGCAGCTCTTTATTAATATCTTTTAGAATTTCTTTTAAGGGCGCTTCAATTTTTACAAATTCATCAATAGCTTGTTGGGCCAGCACGTGAAGCCCTTCCTTTATTTCAGCTTTAGCGAATTCCTCTATTTTCGATAGAATTCTTAAAATCCCATGGGCGTAAAGAAGCCCTGCACTGCCTTTTAACTTGTGTGCCATTTTATATATAGCATCAAATTGAAGCCCGGAGCAAAGTTTTTGTAGCTCCCTTAATTCGCGAGGGGTGTTATCGAGATAAGTAGTCAGTATCTCAGCTATGTATCCATTATCGTCCATTTCCTGTAGCAGGCTCAGGTCGAATAAATTTTCAGCAGTAGTAGTTTTAGTTTCCATAATTAGTGGTTTGGTGGGGCCTTCATTTAATAATTGGCTTATTCGTTTATATAAAAAAGAAACATCGAATGGTTTGGACATATAATCATTCATGCCTATCTCCAGGCATTTATCTTTTTCACCTTTCAACGCCGACGCTGTCATTGCGATAATTGGAATCGAAAGCTTCATTTCATTTCGTATGTATTTTGTTGCTTCGTATCCATCCATTTCAGGCATTTGGAGATCCATTATAATGAGATCATAAGCGGTGCTTTTTTTAAGAAACGCGACAGCCTCGGCTCCGTTGTTTGCCATTTCCAGCACTCCGCCAGCTTTGTGCAATACGTGCCGTATCACTTTTTGATTTACTTCGTTGTCTTCAGCAATAAGAAATTTCTTGCCTTTTAAAAGTGAACTGTAATTTTTCAATTCATTGCTTGCAAAGACTTCAGGATTATTGGTATTGCTGTAATTATATGGAATTGAAAATGTAAAAGTGGTGCCGATATTAATTTTACTTTCAACCGATATGGAACCTCCCTGCAGTTCTAATAACTGTTTGGTGATTGCAAGCCCAAGACCTGTACCTCCATATTTTCGGGAAGTTTCTATACTTGCCTGCGTGAAGCTTTCGAATATTTCATTAATCTTATCTCCCGGTATTCCGATACCGGTATCAGTCATTGTGAAATTGAAAACTGCTTTTTCAGCAGTTTGCTTTTGAACAGAAACTTTGATCGTAACTCCTCCCTCGTGGGTAAATTTTATCGCATTTCCCAGGAGATTAACAAGAATCTGGTTAAGCCTGTAGGGGTCACCATTTAATATCTTTGGCACACTGTTGTCAATATCAAATTGGAAATGCAATTTCTTTTCCTGTAAGCGGTGCTTGAAAATTGCATTGATATTTTCTACAACCTCGCTAAGTTTAAAATCAATTTTTTCAATTGTTAACTTGCCAGCCTGTATTTTAGAAAAATCAAGAATATCATTAATAATGACGAGCAAATTATCAGAAGAACGTTTGATGGTTTTTGTAAAATCAATTTGCTCTTCATTCAGTGTTGTTTCCAGGAGCAAGTCAGTCATTCCCTGGATGCCATTCATCGGAGTCCTTATCTCGTGGCTCATGTTTGCGAGAAATTGTTCCTGCAGTTTTTTGGCATCTTCAGCTATTTTTTTAGCCTGGATTAATTGCTCTTCATATCGAACTCTCTCTGTAATATCAGTACCAATTCCGCTTAGGCCATAAATATTATTTTGCGAATCCAGTAACGGAAATTTTGTTATAAGAAAGTGATGCTTTCCATCCGCCATTTCTATAATTTCTTCAAACTCCAGGTGTTTACCGGTTCTTATGACTTCCTTATCATAATCTGTAAAACGCTTTGCTTGTTCTGCATTGGCAAAGTCAAAAGCTGTTTTGCTTAAAACTTTTTCGTCGTTTACATTGAATATTTGTTTGAATTGCTGATTGGTAACAAGGTATTTTCCGTCGAGATCTTTGATGTAAATAAATGAAGTGGCATTATCGAGAACTGATTGCAAACGCTTCTGATTTTGAACCAATTCCATCTCGTATTTCCGCAGTACTTCTTCCATCTTCTTTTTTTCTGAAATATCTTTTACGATACATTGAAATCCCACAGGAACACTATCTTCTGATATTAAAATGGCAGACTGTTCTACCCATTTCTTTTCTCCTTGTTTGGTGCGGATGCAAAATTCAACGAATGTCTCCTCTATTCTATTTTCTGCCTGGCGCCAGTATTTTGTCTTTACTTCTTCCAGCCATTCAGCATCGATCAATTTAGTAAAATGCATTCCGGTTAATTCTTCGGTGGAATATCCTGTGAGTTGGAAGGCCTTACTGCTCGAGAATGTAATACAACCATTAATAGAAGTTGTGTACATAACCACCCCGGAATTCTCAATGAGGTTCCGATATTTCATTTCATTTGTAGAAAGTTCATCTTTGACTGATAACAGGTTTAATTCTGCTTCCTTCTTTTTCTGATCTTTTGTATTCAAAGATTTCGCAAGCCGAAGCATTAGAATTACATAAATGGTAACAATAAGAATAATGCTTAATACTATTCCAAACTCATGGTCGTAGAGTTGCAATCTTTGCCCCTCCAGTCTCAGCAATCCAATAATAATTGGCAGGCCAATTCCAAATGGCAGAAACTTTCTTACTAAATCGCCACCTGAATTTTTTTGCATGATAAAAGCTACAAACCCCTGGCGATGCCGGCAGAGTAATACTCCCAGCGATAATAGAATAAAGCAAACAGCCGTATGAATTGCCATTGGCATTAAAACAGAATCCTTGTAACCAGAACCGGTAGCATATAGATGCCCAATGATGGTAAATAAACTGATAGTAAATACCATCGAAGCAAATAATTGAGTAGGGACCAGGCTTCCATTTTTTCTGTCATCTGTTAAAAACAGGGCCGCGCCAATTAATATAAAACTGACTACGGTATTTAGTGTCATTTCATTGCCGGCTAATTTATTACGGTAAATAACCTGGTCAATTCCAATATTCCATCCCTGGATAAAACCATATAGCCTAACGACTGCGATAAGTGCTATAAATAGTCCTAAATATTTACCAAGTCGAATTGTTTTTGGATTGTTGTCTTCCCTGATAAGGGATAAAGACATGGCGCTTAATATAAATAAAACTGCGGTAGTAGGGTTCATAACTGCAAGTCGCTCTGAAACACTTTTGAAAAAGGGCAGATTAAATTGCCATCCTATTAATACAAGACACGGAATTGTAACGACGGCTTTTACTAATAGCGACGAAAACCGGTGAACATTAATAAAATTATTTTTCGGCATCTGCAGGTATTTTAATAAATAACATCTATTGAAAATTGCGTGCTTTGCATTAGGATGGTCTTTATATTTTTCATGTGGGCAGCATTATATTTCATAGAGTTCAACTTGACCTTTTAATTTAGTCGCAGCCAACTTATATATAACTATTAATCGGGTAAATTATTGGATAGCCGGGAAAATAATCAGCTCATATTTAATGGGTTTTAGAAAAGCCCTAACATAAATTGGATCAATAATTAAGCATGGATTGTATTTGTACTTTTTACACCATCTGTTGCCCATTTCTCAAGTTTCGCGGTTAATTCTTCGAGCCTTACCGGTTTGGATAAATAATCATTCATGCCGGCGTTTAAACAGGTTTCCTGGTCACCTTCCATGGTGTTCGCAGTTAGTGCAATTATTATGGGTTGCTTATATATGTTTTTTCTTATGAATTGGGTAGCTTGTATTCCATCCATTTCCGGCATTTGCATATCCATTAAAACAATGTCAAACGGATGTTCTCTTATTTTTTCGACAGCAATTGCGCCATTTTCAGCAATGGATGGTTTATATCCTAGTTTATTGAGGATATACAGTATCACTTTTTGATTTACAGGATTATCTTCTGCAACTAAAATTTCCAACGGATATTTTTCTGAAAAATTTGTCGGCAATTTTTCGTGGATATTTTTTTCTGGAGACATAGGGGTGTTTTGAGGTTCAAGCGCCAGCAAAATATTTTTGGATAATACATGCTGTCGCACCGGTTTATTTAATATAGAAATAAAAAGATTGGTATTTTGTTGAGTATAGTCTTCACCTACGGAACTCAATAAAATAATCGGCAGTGAAGGGTTTAATTTTTTCACAGTTTTTGCAAGTTGCAACCCGTCCATTTCCGGCATCTGCATGTCGGTTAATACAAGGTCAACTTTATTATCATTAGACAATATCTCCAATGCCTTTTCACCGGAGTTGGAGAGTACGGGTATAAGGTTCCAAAGTTCGAGCTGGCTTTTCAGTATGGCAAGGTTGGTGGTATTATCATCTACTACCAATATTTTCTTGTTCTTAAGATCTGCCATATTATATTGCTTATACTCTTTTAAAAGCTTTTTACCTACGGCGGTTTTTATATTGAATGAAAATACAGAGCCTTTTCCTTCTTCACTATCTACGTGAAAGTCTCCATTCATGAGGCTTACCAGTTTATCAGAAATCGCAAGGCCAAGGCCGGTGCCTCCGTATTTTCTGGTAGTGGATGAATCTACCTGGGAAAATGCTTTGAATAACCGATCTAGCTTTTCCTTGGGAATTCCAATGCCGGTATCCCGCACTTCAAAATGTAAAGTCACATTCTTGCCACCGTCTGATTGTATTAAGTGTACTCCAATAAATACTTCTCCTTTTTGTGTAAATTTCATTGCATTACTTACAAGGTTGGTAAGTATCTGTCGTAATCGTAAATCATCTCCCACAATCTGTACAGGAACGTTTTCGTCAATTTTGTATATAAGATCAATGCCCGATGCAGATGCTTTTTTTCCAAAAATATCTAGCACATCTTCAATACATGCCCGTAAATTAAAATCCTCACTTTCCAGTTCCATATTTCCAGACTCAATCTTGGAAAAATCCAAAATATCATTAATTACATTCAGCAGACTTTCGCCACAGGTGGTAATTGTATTTGTGTATTCACGTTGTTGATCAGTAAGTGGGGTCTCCGCTAAAAGAGACGACATGCCAATTACTCCATTCATCGGTGTTCTTATTTCATGACTCATGGTTGCCAAAAAAATACTTTTTGCCTGGTTAGCGGACTCGGCTTCCTGGCGGGCTTTCTCCGCTTCTATTCTTGCGCTTTGTTCCTCTTTTGTTGAATAGACTAATTGATTTGTACGCTCCTCAACCTCTTTTTCCAAAGCCCTTTTCTGAACCCTGACAGCCCACATCCTTATTTGATAAAACCCAATATATACGCCTACTATAGAAATGAAAAGCAACAACTTAAACCACCACGTTAGCCAAAATGGAGGAGTGATAATTAGCTCGATACTTAATATCTTTGACGACCAGTTACCTTCATTATTCAAACCTTTTACTTTGAAAGTATATGTTCCCGGATCAAGATTCGTATAGCTTGCAGATCGCTTATCACTGGATTCGTTCCAATCCTTATCAAAGCCTTCAAGCATGTACGAGTACTTCTTTTTAAGAATATCCGTATAGTTTAAAGAGGCAAATTCAAATTCAATTCCGGAAGTGTTATAAGGCAGTGTGATTGATTTTGTTTCTGTAATTACTTTTTTTAGTGGGGAAGTAACCGAGTCTGTTGCCACCGGGACTTCTTTATTAGAAATGCGAAAATCTGTGAGCACGAGAGGAGGATCAAAGGCTGCAATCTTTATTTCGCGGGGATAAAACATATTAAAACCATTATTCCCGCCAAAATAAAATATCCCGGACTTGGTTTTACAGAAGGCCTGTTCTTTAAATTCATTTCCTTGTAATCCATCAACCTCCAGGTAATTCTTAAAGGTTCGGTTTTTCCAGTTAAACTTTGATATCCCTTTATTGGTGCTTATCCATATATTATCTGTGCCGTCACCTAATATTCCAAAAATGTTGTTACCTGGCAGCCCATCTTCAGTAGTGTAATTTTTTATAAGATTTGTATGACGATTTAAAGAAGAAAGGCCCGATGCTGTAGCAATCCACAAAATGCCATAATCGTCTTCGTAAATGTGGCCTACTGTATTGTTGGCGATGCTGTTCTTGTTATTGTCATCATGCAGGTAGTATTTGAAAGTTGAAGTTTTTTTATCGAAAACATTCAAACCGCCGCGATCGGTTCCAATGTATAGGTGGCCCTGCCGGTCATCGTATATTGAATAGATATTATCACTGTTTATTCCATTGGTTGTATGCTCATCATAAGTAAATCTTGTAAAGGAGTTGTCATCCGGGTTATACCTGTTTAGCCCGCCGCCGTAAGTACCTATCCAGATATTTCCATCATAATCTTCATAAATCGTCCAGGCATTATTAGCGCTTAGGCTTTTGGGATTACGAGGGTCATTCTTGAAATGACGGTAACTGTTTTTTTCTTTATTAAATACCGTGATGCCATCTCCCCAGGTGCCTATCCATAAATTATGCTGACTGTCTTCGCAAATGTTTAAAACATAATCTCCACAGATAGAATTGGAATTAGACGGGTCATGTTTATAGTGAGTAAAATTGCCTGTTACCGGGTCAAATAAATTCACCCCTCCGCCATCTGTTCCTATCCACATATTATTTCTTGAGTCCTCATAAATGCACAGGATTTTATTATCACTTAAGCTGTTGGTTAAGGAGGTATGCTTAAAATGAGTGAACTGTTTATCATGGTTTACAAAACTGATTCCCCCGGAAAAGGTACCTAGCCACATGTCGCCTTTATTGTCTTTACAAATGGAATAAATAGAATTGTTGCTAAGGCTGGTGTTGTCAATTTCATCATAAACATAAGTAGTATATATGCCCGTTAGCGGGTTTAATATTGATAGTCCCCCATTCTCAGTCCCTATCCATATATTTTTATCCTCATCTTCGTTTATTGCAACAACTTCATTTCGTAATAAGCTGTTTGGGTTATGGGGATCATTTTTATTATGGTGGAATATATTGGCTTTTACATCAAATAAGTCCAGCCCACCACCATTAGTACCAATCCATAGCCGGTGACTGCTGTCTTCGAAAATTGAATAAACGCGATTGTAAGAAAGAGAAGTGGCAATACTGTCATTATGTTGAAACCGGGTAAATGTTTTATTGTATGCATTAAACAAATTAAGGCCTCCATGTTCCGTACCTACCCATAAATTTTTTTCTTTGTCTTCATAAATTTTTTTAATAAAATCGTCACTTATTGATGCGTTATTGCCGCGATTGAACCTATAGTGAATGAATGCTCCTTTTTTCTTGTCATACATGTCCAGCCCCGCGGCTTCTGTCCCCACCCATATATTCCCATCCTTATCCTCAGCAAGGGAAGTGATAAAATTTCCTGCAACACTTTTTAAATTTTTTGAGTCATGCTTGTAAGCCGTGAACGATCCATCTTCACGGTCGAAACGGTTTACGCCGCCTCCCCAGGTTGCGATCCACAAATCTCCATTCGAGGCTTCGATAATATCAGGCACATAATTGTTACTTATGCTAAGTTTATTTTTCGGATTATTTCTATAGGTTGTAAACCGGTAGCCATCATATTTATTTAAACCGTCCCTGGTTCCAAACCACATAAAACCGCGGCTATCTTGTAAAATGCATAAAACATTACTTTGTGAAAGACCTGCATCCGTTTGCAAGTGTTCAAACTTTAATTGCTTACCCTGAGCGGGCAGAAAAACCGGGATAAAGAAAAAGGCAAGAAATAAATAACTGAAGTTTTTCATTCTTATGGATTAAGCAACCGCCCTGGATTTTAAGGGTGTTATCATCTTTTGAGGGATATTTTTATGATGTAACGCCGCAATAAAAAAATAATTGTATTTATATACCCGTATAAAACCACTACCCAACTTAGTAATTCCAAGGGCTGCTTAGTCGCATGAAATTATTATTCCGGCTAAGCAATTTTACGTATAGTTATTAATGGTATTTAAAATAGAATAATAATAATTACCCACATCAGCCGTTAATCTCTTACTTATATTGCTAACTGTTTTCTTAGCCATTTATTAACATTAATCGCTTTTAGATTTCATTTTTGCAGCATTCTAATTTCGCTAACTAAAAAAATATTTATTAAAATCCATTATGTCCTTAGCCATTAAACAGCCGGGAAACGTAATGTCGTGGTTGGTAAAAATTTTTTCCTTAAAAAAAACAACTTCGGTAGCTACCTCCGTAATAGATAAGATACCTATTTTTCTTACCCTGGATCAATCTTCTATTGCAGATTATTTTAACCCAAATGATCCGGCGCCAATCTACAAAAGGCAGCTTAGCCACGAGTTTCAACAATATATAATGGCATCAATAGAAGCTGCTAAAAGGCATTCTGTTTTTCATTATAGAATCACTTGCAAAAACAAAAGTGATAAGCAATATACTGAGCCATTTATTTACGCAATAAGGCGCCATTTTTCTGCTAAAAAAATAAATGAAATTGAAAGGTTTGAAAAGTTTAAGAGGCGTACTTATCTCTTACTTATTTTAAGTCTCTTGGTAATGATGATATGTCATGGATTGGTGCCGATGATTTTATCGAGTGAGGAGGGCTTTACATCAGCTCTTCATAATGGTCTTGATATTTTTAGCTGGGTTATTCTGTGG
>JBBSBD010000120.1:0-16954 GCA_038251675.1 Chitinophagales bacterium
AAAGAAAATTTTATACGGGTCAACCGACAGCCCACGAATGCATGAACCGCATATAACCTTAATGCACCCTCGAAACTCAACCTGCACAGATGATATATTCAGGCAGATCGAAGAAATAGGCCTGCCTGAAAAACTAAAATTCAAAATGATAAGCCTGGTAGAGCAAAGAGAAGGTGGAGCATGGAATGTGTTGCAGGAATTTTACCACATGGATGAGGTATTATAATTTCGAATATTGCAGAGCTTTGACATTAAACAGGAATTAATTTAAATGCCTTATTTGTATGATTATTTTTAAGTCACATCATTCAAATGACACTACCCATCATTTTTCCCAATCCTATTTTATTCAGCATTATTTTAAACCGGGGATCACTCCTGAGCGGGCTCATTTTAGGATCGATCTTAAGACTGCATAAAGATTCTTCATGATGCTGGTAACTTTTTTCGAGCCAGAGAAAGGCTTTATCAATTTCTCCGAGACCTGCATACACCTGAGTCATTCCGCGATGGTCATTTGCACTAAGGTTTTTGCCCGCTTCTATTTCGGCTATTATTTTTTTAGCTTCTTCTTTTCGCCCGGAAGCTGCATAAATTTCCGCAAGGGAGACTTCCGCTTTTATTTTATTGCCGGTTAGTTTTCCCCATCGTTCATTTTCCTTAATGGCTTCGTCAAACATCTTCATTCCCTGGTAGGCGAGCGACATAAGGCGATACGCCGGAACAAAGTTTGGATCAAGTTCAAGTGTCATGCTTGCCATGTCAATAGCTTTGCTGTATTGCCCCGTGTAATAATAAAATATTCCTTTGTCCTTCAATATTCCCTGAGAAACGGGATCGAGATCAACCGCGAGTGAAATCTCCCGAAAAGCTTCCTCTGTTCTTCCAACGAATAAAAGGAGTTCCGCGTACCAGTGACGCCCGTTCGCGTATTTGGGATTTAACTCTATTCCAAGTTTAAATTCTTTTTCAGCATTTTTCCAATCCCATTCATTCAGCATAAGCGATATCGCCAGAGATATATGGGCCTCACTCAGCCGGTTGTCCATTTCCAATGCTTTATTAACAGCAGCCATTTGTTTGGGATAGGATTCTCTTCGCGAAATATTAGTGTACTCACCCATAAGGCTATACGTATCTGCCAGGCCGGCCCACGCCAGTGCATAACCGGGATCTTTTTCAAGCGCTTTTTCAAAATAGGCGATGGCAGACTTGAGCCCCTCTTCATTTCGTTGCTTCCAGAAATGGCGGCCTTTCAGGTAAAGCTGGTAAGCCTCGGGGTCATCCGTATATCTTTTCTCCAGCATTACCTGTTCATCTTTTGTAAGCTGTATTCTCAGCGCTTCAATAATTTTTTCTGATACCATTTCCTGTATATCAAAAATATCATCAACCTTTCCCCGGAAACTTTCAGCCCATAAATGATCATCTTTGCCGGCATCTAAAAACTGGGCGGTAATCCGGAGATTGTCTCCTTGTTTTCTCACACTTCCTTCCATTATATAATTGACGTTGGTTTCCTTCCCAATAGTTTTAATATCCTTTTTGGTCCCCTTGTATTGCATAGAAGTCGTTCTCGATATCACCCGCATTTCACTCAGCTTTGATAAATTGGTAATCAGTTCTTCGGTAAGGCCGTCGCTGAAATATTCCTGCTCCGGATCATTACTCATATTTACAAAAGGCAATACGAATACTGATCTTTCGGCTGGCCTGTTTTCTATAATTTTTCTGCCCTTGCCGGAAAGATTATTTTTATCCGGGATAATAATTCCTTTATTGCTGATCGCAAATATTTCCACCGGTTCTTTTACATTTTTCAAAATAAATTTCCCCAAAGAAATTGCGTGAATGTCATTTTGATTTTTAATATCATCATATACTTTTCCTGAAACAAATATGCTTCCCGGAGTGGCAAACGATTCAATCCTGGATGCAAGGTTGACTCCATCACCATATACATTATTGTCTTCAAATATTACGTCCCCGGTGTGTATGCCGATGCGAAGCGGTACCACAGGTTCCCGCTGCATTTCCGTTTGCAATGCTATCGCCGCCTGCACAGCTTCTATAGTACTGGTGAAGCAGCATAAAGCACCATCGCCCTTAAACTCCAGCAGGCGCCCATGTTCCAGGCTTATCTGCTCTTCCAGTTTTTCGTGTAACTTTTTGCGAAGCTGCAATGCCAGCCCTTCGTCTTCCTGCATCATGCCGGTATAGCCGGCGATGTCGGCAAACATAATAGCGGCAAGTTGACGTGATAGGGCCATAAAAAATGTATATAAATGAAGATAGCAAAAAGGATGGTTGCAGGCGGATTTTTGAAGGTCAGGCTGATTACCCCTTTTGGTATGATGGGCTAAAATCCTAAACTCAGATAATCTACCTGGTCTGCTGATCTGTTATTTTATTTTTTTCCAACTCTCATAAAAATCGGGAATGAAACATCTTTCTTTTCATTGCTTGCCCAAACGTTCTTTAGTTTAACAACAAGACTATCAACAGGGTTTTTGTTGTTCGCTTTTATATAATGCTGCACGGCCGACCATGTATTTAAAAAACCTGCTACTGCTTCAAGTCCCCAATTGTATTTGCTGTTTAAAATCGGAGCTTTAATTTCTCTGAAGGGAAAGGGAATTGTTTCATAATTTTCATCTATGTATTTCCTTTCTGCATCCCAATAAGGCCCGGTAGTATTTTTATAAAAATCTGTGATTATTAAATCTATTTCTTCCTCAATTTTTAAAAATCCGTATCCAAATACAGCAATGCAGCCTCCCGGTTTCAAGGTCCTGTCTACTTCTTTATAAAATTTCTCAAAATTAAACCAATGAATAGCCTGCCCAACAGTAATCATGTCAAACGCATTCTCCGAAAAGGCAGTTTCTTCTGCACTCACTTTTGAATACCTAATATTTTCTTTTGATACAGCGTTTGCAATCTGACTGGCGCTTATATCTGTCGCATATACTTCATCGAATTGTTTTGCCAATTGAAAAGCTACCTGGCCGTTACCGGTGCCGCAATCCCATGCAGCTTTTTTTTCAGCGGCCAGCGAAAACAAAAAATCAAATAATTCATCCGGGTAACCTGGGCGGAACTTTGCATAAGATTCCGCTTGTTTTGAAAAATTATCTTTCATAAAATCATGATTGACAAGTCACTAATAAATATAAAAAAGAAGCTGCAAATTTACGGCGTTTGGCAAGATACTACTGCGGCAGTAAGCTTTGAACTTTATCCCGGCAGAAATAGATACGCCTCTGCTAAACAAGAAAATAGCAACAATCAATTATCTTTATGAGAGTTGAAAATTATGACAAGAGAAGAAAAATTTATGATGGAAGCTATTGCTCTTTCGCAAAAGGGAATAGACAGTAACGAAGGCGGTCCTTTTGGGTGTGTGATCGTAAAGGATGATACAATTATTGGCCGTGGACACAATAGAGTTATTAACGATATCGACCCAACCGCACATGCAGAAATCGTTGCCATACGGGATGCCTGCCGGAATCTTGGGTCTTTCCAACTTACGGATTGCGAAATTTATACATCCTGTGAACCATGCCCTATGTGCCTTGGCGCCATTTACTGGGCCCGGCCAAAAATTATATACTATGCAAACAACCGTGAGGATGCCGCTTCGATAGGATTTGACGATTCATTAATTTATTCGGAAATGAACATGGACCTGGAGAACAGAAAAATACCCATGGTAAATATTAAAAGGCTGGCGGCAGTTAAAGTTTTTAAAAAATGGGCCAATAAAAATGATAAGACTTTATATTAATATTTCCGGGTAGTTGAAAATCGTATTTTTATCAGTTTCAAATTGAGAATAGAATTCCACAAATGAGTTCCCCGTTCCCGAAACAGTACGGACAATTATCTGGCAGAAAATAGGATGGTTGTGAGAGACCCCCCTTCCGGCGTTTTGTGATGACTGGATTCTCTTTTATTTTAGCTGGGTATTAATTATTAATTTATTTTTGAAAATGTCTGACTGTAATTTCAACATCCCATTCACCGGAGATGCGTCTTCCCTGGTTTCCAAAGCACGATCTGCGGTCGAATCGCAAAAAGGATTGTTCGAAGGTGATAACAACTCAGGAAACTTTGAAGTGACCTTACTTTCTAATACGGTGAAAGGAAACTACAATGTGAACGGGCAGTTAATGACCATAAACATATTTAATAAACCTTTTTTTGTACCATGTAGCACGATAGAGGGTTTTCTGCGGAGTAGAATGACCTAAAGAGTCTTGCGAGGCGCTTATACTGATTCTCCCGTCTTAGATAAAATAGCATGAACCTTACTTATGAGATCGCCTACCTCAAATGGTTTGGAAATAAAATCGTCTGCTCCATATTCATAAATAGCAGTTTCTGCAACCCGTGGGTAGGCTGAAAAGATCAACACCGGTATATGTCTTGTGGCATGATTTGATTTTAGCTTTTTACATATTTCAAAACCATCGACACCGGGGAGGAAAACATCTAACAAGATTAACTGAGGCTCATATTTCTTGATATCACTATAGGCCAACTCCCAATCTGAATAAACTGACACATTAAACCCGCGTTTAATAAGTAAAGATTTTACAATACTCAGGAGGTCCTTATCATCATCGATTACGAATATCCTTGGCATAAAATTAATTCCACAAAAAGTGTGCGGATTATTCCCAAAAATTAAATATTGACAAAATATTTCACTTATAAGTTAAATGATATTTTATCATTCTTAATATCGGGTCAATATATTGGATATTTTTCAAATTCGTTAAAACAGAAAGGCCGCAAAGAATTGCAGCCTCGTAATTAACCACCTGATACCAAAATTTTTTCTAAAGCAAATATTCTGCTACGATTGTTTTCTATACTGTTCGTAAATATTCATGTCGCCATTAACAACCGTCACTATTCTAAAAGTGGCGGCATTCTCCAGGTAGATGAAATAACAGGTAGTGTCACCTTCCTTTATCTCCCTGACTTTTGTGATGCTGTCGTCAAAATATTTGCTCTTTACGATGGCCCTGGTGACGGAGTCCATCTCGTTTTCATAATAGGTTTTTTCGGTACGTAACCATGTGCCTTTACTATTGTAAACAACATTGGTTATAATATTATCTGTTGTAAAAGTTGCTGTAACTATTTTAGGGTCAAAAGACCATTTCACATAGTGGTCAACTTTGAAATCCCTGTTGAATACCTTAAACAATTTGAGTTCTGCATTGCGCAACCTTGCAGAGTTTTTATTATTATAGTCGATACTTTCAGCATTGAAATCCGTTGCACGTGCGTTGTTCTTTCCCCGAAAAATTTGTGCATTTACATTAGTTATTATAGAAGAACATATAATCCCTATAATTAAAACCGCGCTTATCTTTTTCATTTTGTTCGTTTTTGTTTTTAAAAAGTACTATTGACTTTCTGATGTAAAATTGCACAAAGCCCGATACCTGTACAAGGGTACTTTAACTGATTTAACAGCCGTAAAAACAAACATTAAAAAACGGGAAAAACACGGATGGCGAGGTTCGAAGAATCGCAATTAAATAGCTTTTACACCTTTTGCAATTGCAAACAGGTAACCGGCAATTGGTACAAAACGAATTATTGTAAAGATGGATTTACCGATGCAAGGCCGCAATCTTATAAAATATATTATCTCAAATATTCACGATGCCATTTTTAATGGCATACATAACCAGGCCTACCCTGGTCCTGGCATTAAGCTTCTGAAAAAGATCATCGCGATAGCCATCAATTGTTCTTGGGCTAAGAAACATTTTTTCCGCAATCTCCTTATAGGTAAGTTCGGTACAAACCAGTTTTAAAAAACTTACTTCCCGCTCGTTCATCTGTATCACATTCCTCGCCTGGTTATCTTCTTCGTCCAGTGAGTTGATGGTGTGAATGAGCTTACCGGTTACCATTTCTGAGTAATAAAAGCCTTTGGCAACTACATCTTCCAACGCATTTTTTAGTTCTGCAGGATCACAGTCTTTTAAAATATACCCTTTAGCCCCGGCTTTGAACATTCTTATAACAGAAGTTTCGTTGTCGTACATGGATAGCGCCAGCACTTTTATTTTAGGATGATTCGTCTTGAGCCAAAGGCAAGCTTCATAGCCATCCATTTCCGGCATATTTATATCCATTAAAACTACCTGCGGCAGTGTTTTAGGCTTAAGTTTATTAATAAAATCCTGGCCGTTATCTGCTTCGAATAAAATATTAAAATCACCGAAACTTCTTATAAGACTGGCAAGCCCATTGCGAAGCAAGGTGTGATCATCCACTAATACAACGTTTGCTTTCGAAGGCATATTTATTCTTTTAAGGGTAAATCAATTGTTACTGTTGTTCCTTTTCCTTTCTCGCTAATAATCCTGAAATCGGCGCCAATAAGGCTTGCCCGATTGGTGATATTCGTTATTCCCAGCCCGCTGTTATTACTCTCTGTATCACCTCTCTGCGTTAACAGCGGGGATGGGTCAAAGCCTATTCCGTTATCAGAAATGTGCATGATAAAATTAGTTGAATTATAGTTGATCTGCATATTTATCTCGGAGGCTTTTGAATGTTTTAGAACATTATTCAATGCTTCCTGGAAAATTCTGAAAAGAATTAATTCATGTTTATGCGAAAACTTTTGATGTGCCCCTTCTTTGGTTAAACTAGTTTGGTACCTGCCTGTTCTTCTTATAAGATCCAGTTCATATTCTATGGATTTCAGAAGGCCCATTTCCACAAAGGCATCCGCATTAAGACTCCTCGATAAATCGCGAAGGTCTTGTATCGCCTGGCCCACCAATTGTGATGAGGTGCTTATTTTTTCCAGCAACATTTCCTTATCATTACAATCCATTGTATTGATCGTGATTTTGGCGAGACTCAGCACCTGGCCAATATTATCGTGTATCTCCTGCGAAATGTTTTTAAAAGTCTGTTCCTGGATTTCCAATTTGCTTTCTAATATTTCTTTATCAAACTTTACATGCAATTGTTCCTTATCGGCCATATATTGTAATTGCTTTTTCTGGTACACCAGTACAAGCACCACAATGCCTATAGCCACAATAATAAGAAATATCGTAAATAAAAAAATGGTAGCTACCTCCGGGCTTATTGCGGCTTGCGATATTTTATCCATAAATTTCCGGTTAGTGCAATAACTGCGCTGGTGAATAAAATAATGTTTTGAAAAGACCAGATGACTGCCCGCTGCGATTCAGTTTTATCTTTATAAAACAAGATAATAAAAAATGCTCCCAGGAAATAGATTAAAGATCCGGAGATAAGCCAGAAATCAAATTCATGCAAAATATTTACTTCATTAACATTTCTCAATAGCTGGTCAAAATAAAAAAGGCAGTATACCACGAGGCTTATATAGCAGGTAGCCGACACATAATTATTATACGTATCATGAAACTGATCCAGCACAATATCATATTCTATAAACAGCAACACGTTTAGAATAAACAAAAAGCATACAATGTATTTTTTAATTTTTCCAAATAAAATATTATAAAAGTAAAATGAGAACGCCGAGATGGTTATTAAAAAAAATAAATTATACAGGTAATTATTATCTCCCTGTGTTTTTACATAGGCTAAAAAATTCGCATAATAAGTAAGTACAACGGCAACGAGGTAATAAATAAAAAGAACCTTACGCTTAACGGAACTTCTTTTGTTGAGAATGATATGCATTAAAATGGCGTAGAGCAGGTAGGAAAAGGGTTCCAAAAAGGTTTTTAGAAAAATCATCCAATCTTAATTAATAGTTTTTAGTCATAGCTACTTTAATTGTATTCTCATGTTGCCGAATTGTGTTGTGCTGCATTCTGTGCTCCCATAATTATGGTTAAAAGTTCGCAGGTGATTCTATTCGTTCAGGCCTGGGACCTCAAAACATTTTCTACACGCCTTAATCATCTTTGCAAGCCGCGTTTTAAGGCTAAAAAATTAACCGGGAAGGTGCATATGAAAGGCTGAAATTATTATACCGGAAAGCATGGTTGCTGCTTTCCGGTGTAATCAAATGTTATGTTAGCACGGCATCGGGCATCCTATTATTTTCATTTCACTTTGCGCTGATCTCATTTCGCCTTTCGTGTCATTGCTTTCGGCATAGATTTCAAATGTGGAAGAACTGTTATCAGGATTATATACCACTTTACCTGTAACAAGCAACCTGTCACCGCCCACTGCAATTAATTTTTCGATGTCTTTTATTGAAAATGAAAACTGAAACTCATTAGGCATAAAATAATTTTTAAGGTTTGAAAATTAATGTGGAATTAAACTTACAAAAACTTTAAATTCACAGCAATGGTGGGAAATCAACTCCGGGCCATGGAATTACGCACGTAGTCGTGAAATCTTTATAATCAGCCACCTTGTGAGTATAGCAGCGATTTATTTACCGTGTTTTTACAAGTTAAAAGGGTTAAAACACCCTTCGACCATACAGCAATTTTCGGGTGGATATTTTATTACCAGGTAACAACACTATTCAAGATTAACCATGACTCTCATCATTTCAACTATAAGAAAGAAACAGTTTCATTCAGCTCTTCGAAAAATTCTATTTTGTTCTTGTGCAAAATGCTTTTGCTACTTCCGTACTCTCGCCACCTAAAATTATTCTACGATTTAAAAATTACCTCGTGTGCGCTATAAATAATGGCGCCTCGGTTTCAGTCATTAATATATCGGCCATGCTTGTTTTAAACAACCTGGAAAGATCACTTCTTTGATAAGCACCCAATACAATAAGTACATCTTCGCTGAAGCTTCTCAGATATTTTATTATTTCCAGTTCGGGATCACCTTTTACAACCTTGTAGGTTGCGTGGGGAAAATGCCTTTTGTTAAACTCCCTCATCAATTTATTATCCGGTAACTGAAGGTCGGCCATCTTCGAATCTTTTACAGTAAACACCTCAATGGGCAAATGATTCATACCCCCGGACAGGTAACTAAACATTTTCAAGGCATGCAACGCATAAGGCTTCCCGTCGTACAACAATACTATCCTGCTAATTTTTTTGTAAGCACCAGGTGTAACTAACACGGGGCATTGTACGTCAGCTAACAAGTCTTTAATGAAACGGGTCGGCAGCTTTTCTTTTAATTTAGTAAAAGTTTCATATTCATTGATAATCAACAGGTCGGCAAACATGCTCTCATGCTTTAATTCCTGTATAGCAATATTTTTATCTCTGTGAATTGAAAAGCTAATCTTTGAAGTTTCGCAGGCCTTCAGAAATTTTAACGCAGCCTCGTCCCTTTTCTTCTGGTCTTTCAAATCCAATTCAATTATTTTCTCTTCATAATTTTTACTGTTAGTAATCACCTTGTATATGCTGTAGCTTCTATAAACAGGATCGTCGAGAAAAACTCCAACGAGGTGAGCTTTTTCGAATTTCGTGATTTGAATTGCATAGTGCAATGTGCTATTGGACATTTTAAACCCATCAAAAACGGCTAAAAATTTTTTCATGTTGTTTGTTGTTATTGTAAAAAATATTCACCCCTTCTCTTTCGATTATTCGCACCCCTTCAACTCTTACGAAAATAAGCTCTGCAAATCATATCCCGCCATGAATAAAATCATATATGGACCTGATTTTTATCATTCAAGCTATCCGTAATAGGCTTAAACTTTATTCTTTTAGAAGCACACAAAAGGATCCCGGAATAAATTGCCATGCAGCTCTGATACATTAAAAATAAATATCTGAAAGAGAAACCATATAAGTAATTTTCAGCACTGGTATTTATTTTATCAAAATGAACATGATTTTTATTTCAACAAACAATGAATTGGCACCTTGAAGATATAGATAAGGTAATGAAACAAACCGGGAGTTCAGAAAACGGCTTATCCCAATCTGAAGCTTACGCCAGGCTGGAAAAATATGGAACCAATGAAATATCAGGTGCCAAAAAAAGGCCCGAGTGGCTGATGTTTATTGATCAGTTTAAGGATTTTATGATCCTTGTACTTATTGCAGCAGCAATTGTTTCCGGTTTCTTAAGCAACATCACTGACACCGTAGTAATCATAGCGATTGTTATCCTAAATGCTATTATAGGCTTTGTGCAGGAATACCGGGCTGAGAAAGCGATGGAAGCATTAAAAAAAATGGCAGTCGCGAATGCGATCGTAAAAAGGAATGGAATTACTTCATCTATTCATGCCACCGGAATTGTACCGGGCGACATCTTATTATTGAAAGCCGGAAATGTAGTGCCGGCAGATATGCGTTTATCAAAGTCTGTTCAGTTAAAAATAAATGAATCTTCTCTTACTGGTGAATCATTGGCTGTTGAAAAACAAACGAAAGCCCTGCATGGTAAAAATCTTGCGTTGGGAGATTATCACAACATGGCCTTTAAAGGAACTTTCGTAACCAGTGGCCACGGGATAGGCGTAGTCGTTACAACAGGAATGAAAACCGAGTTTGGCAAAATTGCGGCCTTGCTCCAACAACCCGGTATACAAACACCCTTACAAAAAAGGCTCGCGGCCTTTGGGAGAAAACTGGCCTATGTTATATTATTGATTTGTGTAATTGTTTTTACCGTTGGCTATTTAAGGGGCGAAGACATTTTTGTGATGTTACTAACCACCTTATCACTTGCAGTTGCAGCCATTCCGGAAGCGCTACCTGCAGTAATTACTATTGCGCTGGCTGTCGGTGCAAAAAAGCTGGTAAAGAAAAATGCACTTGTCAGGAAGCTCCCTGCAGTGGAAACGCTTGGTTCAGTAAGCTATATATGTACGGATAAAACAGGAACGCTTACACTGAATAAAATGACCGTGGAAAAGATTGCCGGTAAAAATTTTTCGATCACTAATGACACAGTGGATTGGCCGAATGATGATGACTATAAATTATTGATGCGAGCCATCGTATTAAACAATAATGCAAACAGAGATGAAAATGATAATGCAATAGGTAGCCCAACGGAAATGGCATTAAATGAGTACGCACTTGCAAGGGGGTTTAGCAGGCCTGAAATTGAAAAGGCGTTTCCCCGAACTGCAGAAATCCCCTTCGATTCCAAAAGAAAATGCATGACTACTATTCACAGGTTTGGGGACAAATACCTGGTGATTGTAAAGGGGGCAATGGAAGTACTGATGCATAAAGTGACAGACGGATCCGACTTAGAATTATGGACAAAAGTAATGAATGCTATGCTTGAAAGTGGCTTACGGGTGCTTGGCTTTGCCGTAAGAGAACTGGATGCATTGCCTGCCGTCATCAATCCGGAAACAATAGAAAAACAATTGAAATTAGCCGGGTTAGCCGGCATTATTGATCCGCCACGTGAAGAAGTAAAGCAGGCTGTTGAAGAATGCAAAACCGCGGGTATCCGGCCCGTTATGATCACAGGTGATCACCCCGTAACGGCGGCCAATATAGCCAAAAGACTTGGAATAATAGAAACTGCAGAAGACAGAATAATCACGGGTAATGAAATGTATGAAATGACTGAGCAGGAGTTGCAGGACGTTGCAGATCGCATTAAAGTATATGCCAGGGTTTCCCCGGAACAAAAACTGCTTATTGTAAAAGCATTGCAGGCGAGAGGCGAATATGTTGCAATGACCGGAGATGGCGTAAATGATGCACCGGCTTTGAAACATGCAGATATAGGAATAGCAATGGGCATAAATGGAACCGACGTTTCGAAAGAAGCGGCTGACATGATTTTGCTGGACGACAACTTTGCTACCATTGTAAAGGCCGTAAAAGAAGGCCGCCGCATTTTTGATAACATCAGGAAATTCATCCGGTATGTGCTCACCGGAAACACAGCAGAAATATTAACCATCTTTTTGGCGCCTTTTTTTGGCCTGCCTATTCCCCTGTTACCCATTCATATTTTATGGATCAACCTGGTTACGGATGGTTTGCCCGGTTTAGCACTGGCAACAGAACACGCTGAAAAAAATATTATGCAGGAACAGCCCCGCAAGCCAGGAGAAAGCATATTTGCTAACGGGCTCGGTGCAGATGTTTTGTGGGTTGGCGTTTTATTGGCGGCCATTACGCTCGGCATACAGGCGTATTCCATTTTTATAAGCGATTCGCACTGGCAAACGATGGTTTTTACCGTCTTATGTTTGGGACAACTATTTTACTCTTTCGCCGTGCGTTCAGAAAAAACCTCGGTGTTCAGTCTTGGATTTCTTTCTAATAAAAATCTTCTCTTCACCATAGCCGTTTCATTTTTGCTGCAGGTCGCAATTATCTATGTTCCTTTTCTGAATACCATATTTAAAACCCAGGCATTGTCACTGAAAGAATTTATTTTTTGCATAATACTTTCGCTCGTTACCTTTTTTACCGTTGAAGCTGTAAAAAGCATCCGCCGACCCAAAAAAATTTCGTGACAGAAATCATAAGTGGCCCGCATTACTATTATCCTGTTACCATGATATTGAAAAAGCTCATCAAAATTTACCCGTTTAATAACCTCCACGGCAACGATATCACTGTTCGCTTTCGAACGCAGGCCGGCTCCGGATAGTAACTTTTTAAAAGGTTCGATACCCCTGATTTTTTTTAATACATGCGGCAGGCTAAATTATACATAATTTAATTTTTTATTTGCATAACAGGAATATCTTCGCGGCAATAGCAGGGCTTGATGAATATATTTTACGGGTTTTGTTGGCTACATAGAAATATATCAGGATATTTCCGGTCGGACAACGTTGAGTTCTGTTGGGGTGGCCAATGAAGCTAAGACTGTTAGTGCATGGGTGTGTCTTGATGTAGCCATTACAAGTTTGCCATAGTGGAATTTATATCTCTAAATAACCCCAGGTATTTCTTTAAACGGATATCCTGGTTAAGCAATTATTACCTGTACACCTGCATCCTCCATTTCTTTCTGATCTTTTGTTGATATTCCGGAGTCAGTTATTAGTAATTCATTTTGGATGAATTGAAGAATAAACAGGTTGACACCTTTTACATCTCACAATCGGACAAATATAAAACCGGAGCGACCATAGTTTTAAATTATTCGCAGGATCGTGCAAACGTCACTCACTGTGGTGCAATGGATGCATTGGATATCACTTGCATTCCCATTGCGGAATTTCATAAGTTTAATCACCTTCATTTTTCTTCGTATTTCCTGCAGAAAGGAATGCAAGCTGATATTGCAAATTTATTCAGATCGGCCAAAGAAGGAGGTCTTACCACCTCTCTTGATATACAATGGGACCCTAACAACAAGTGGGACTTCCCATATAAAGATTGTCTTCCCTTTGTAGATATCTTTTTACCTAATGAATCAGAAATATTGATGCTGTCAGGGGAAGACGAACTTAATAAAGCTTTAGAAAAAATAGGAGCATTTGCAAACCTCGTTGTTGTAAAGCTTGGAACAAAAGGGGCGGTAGCTTTTGAAAAGGGAAATACCATTTATTCTCCGTCTTTTTTACATGGTCATTTTATCGACGCTATAGGAGCCGGTGATAGTTTCAATGCCGGCTTTATCTCTAAATATCTTTTGCAATTTCCTCTTGAGGAAAGCCTTCAATTTGGAAATATTGCCGGATCAATTAACACAACGGCTTCAGGTGGCACAACGGCATTTAAGGATCAGGAATCTTTTAAAACAACGGCCAAAGAATTATTTAATATTTTATTGTAAATGATGACGCTTAAAGAAAAACTGCAACTATACACCGCACAGAAAAAGGTCCTGCTGGCCACGAATTTCTATAACCTTGAAACATTGCAGGGAGTCCTAAAAGCGGCAAGTATCACCAACCAACCAATAATTCTTCAGCTTACAAAAAGTTCGATAGAATATATGGGGCTAAAAACTGCCGTCAGTTTAGGAAGGACAGGCCTGGAGGAGTTTGGCGTAGAAGGGTGGCTCCAACTTGACCATGGAGGTTCTGTTGATTTGGTGCAATCCTGCTTAGATGCCGGCTTTGACTCAGTAATGATTGATGGAAGTGAGTTATCTTTTGAAGAAAATATTAATATAACCAGGGAGGTTGTTAAAAGAGCCAGGGGGTACAATGCACATGTTGAAGCAGAGTTGGGCTACGTCGCCAAACTTGGGCAATCACATTCTCAAAAAGCATTTACTCAGCCCGGTGAAGCCAAAATATTTGTGGAGCAAACAGGCGTTGATGCACTTGCAATCGCTATTGGCACAGCCCACGGTTTTTACAAGGAAGAACCCAATCTTCAATTTGAAATCCTCTCAGAAATCCAGAGCCAGGTTAGAGCGACGTTAGTATTACATGGAAGCTCAGGTGTTCCGGCCTGGCAACTCAGAGAAGCTATTAGCAGGGGAATTTGCAAAATTAACCTTGCCACAGAAATAAAAAATATATTTATGAAAACACTCCAGGAAACTCTGACAAATACTGAAGAAATAGGTCTAAGAAAGATGTTTCCTTACGCCACTGCAAAAGTCACTCAACTTGTAAAAGGAAAGCTTGATATAATTACAAACAAATGCTTTGTTGCAGATTAATGTAATGTTCACAAAAATTAAAATGATCTCATCAATATTCCAGATACTTCCCTTCTGAAAAAATTAACACTCCCGGTACATTCTGATCGATGCCATCAATATCATCTTCAATAATCCTTTGGAGGTTAATGTGCCCCCCTGAAGCGACCCGAACCTTGCTTTTGACCAAACAGTTTTCAATCGTTTACGAAAATCAAAACAGTAACCTCACGAATTCCGCCTGAACATTTTTTGTCAACGAGGTAGTAAAGGTTCTGTTGCTGTAAAGACAAAAAAACTTAAATCTCTCTTCGAACGGAAAATGAATTTTTTGAAAACTATAGGATAAACACGAAAAATGAATCGACCGAAAATGAAGAAAGAATGCTTCGTCTTCCTGATGCACCAGGTACGACGATAGGTAAATCATTATTAATATTCACAGATATTGATTATTAAAACAATGGTCCTAATGATTGTTGTGCTTTTACTTCCGTTGCAAGTTTGTCTAAGTGGTTGTAAACTGCCTTGTAAATAAATACGGCCATGCTGATTCTTTTTACACCACATGACGCCAGGTCTTTAATCGATGAAAGTTTTGGCGTGCCAACAATATTCAATGGTAGTGTGGTAGATGAGGCAATTTCTTTTATAATTACAGGGTCCGCCACAGCCGTTACAAAGAGACCATTAGCACCGGCATCCTCGTATTGATTTGCTCTTTTAATAGTAAGTTCCAGGGGCGAATCTAATTTTTGCAAAAAACCATCGGTTCGGGCATTGATAAAAAGTTGTTGATTGGTTTTTTCCAAATAATTTTTGATGGCATGAAGCTTTTTTAAATACACTTCTTCGCCTTGCGCATCTTCCAGGTTTATACCCACCACACCTGCATCAATGAGTCGCTGAATATTTTCTGTTAATTCATTCAAATTATCAGTATACCCTCTTTCCAAATCGACAGAAACCGGGATCCTGACATTCGCGGTTATTCGTTGAACCATGTAAAGCACTTCACTGAAAGGTATTTTCTCTCCGTCATCATATCCTAATGAATTCGAGATTGCGCCACTTGATGTACCAAGGGCTTCGTATCCATTTTGCTCAATAATCTGTGCACTTTTTACATTCCATGCATTGGCAAGAATGAACGGCGTTTCTTTATGATGAAGTTGATAAAATATTTGGTAATTATTCATTCTTTTATGAAGTTTTCAGTTATGCTGAGGTGAAATAACATCCTCCTCCTACCTGGTTAATGAACTTAGAGGATTTTTGAGTCGTACAAATAAATCTGTACGTCTTCATTATTGGGTGCAAATATTTTCCGGTCGGCGGCACATTTTTTTCCGATCTCCGAATCAAATGCATTCTTCATTGCTTTCATTGAATCAAAATATAAGTTGGCTATTCGATAGGTATCCGAATGGCCTGTAGTAGAGGCAATTGGACCATCGCTAATTTCATACTTAATGATGCCTGGTAATTGTTTCGCCAGCGGAACATGAACTTCAAAATAATGTCGTTCAAAAAATTCGATGTCTTTTGGCGTTTTGTAAATCACGGTCATTTTTGCCATTTCAATTTGTATTTAGATTAAAAAACATCAACTCCTTTGCCCGTAGTAATGAGATTGAACAAACTTTGGTTCACCAGCTTCCCCCATGCCCCTGAACAGTCGCCGTAACATTCTATTTTAGGTACTAAACCATGATGGGTAAATGTAAGTTTGGTTTTTTCGCCTTCTTTACAAATATCAAAAACAATTTTTGTGTTAAGCCATTCCTCTTTATCAGCTACAAAATTTATTTTGCTTTCTGTTACCAGCCACACCACTTTTTTACCTGGTATCAGTTCCACAATTATTTGCCTTGACAGATGATAAGGTTGCATTTCATACGTAAACTCATCATTGAGTTTATCGGTGCTTCCTTTGATTTCTCCCTGCCACCAGTCACGTACATTATTAATGGCATTGAATACTTCTTTTGGAGATTGGTCTAACAAGATGGTTGTTGTAAAATCTTTCCCGTCCATAGTTTCTGTTTTATTTTTATTGAATGATTTTGATTTAATTGTTGAATTATTCGGCCTGCCTGTGAATTACTACTTTATGGAATTAAAATTGTCACTAAGCCGCCAACAAGAATTGCGCTTCAGCTATTATCTTTTCCTGCCTGTTTTGATTTTCCTCTACTGCCTTTTCATTTCTCCCAGCTACCAATCCTGAACATTGTTGATAACATGGGAAACTCCCATTAATGATTTATGTACCAGTACTGAACTTGTGAAATCTTTTTCCTGTTTTATTTTATTTATTTTTTTGGCAATCCCCATTTTTCCACCAGCTCGGCATTCAGCCCGCCTTCTTTAGGATTGGGTTTCCCTTTACCTGTGGTAATCAAACTTTTCAAACTTCCGTTGATGTAGCTGGACC
>JBBSBD010000121.1:0-16908 GCA_038251675.1 Chitinophagales bacterium
ACAGGGCAGGGATTTTTTAAGAAAATGCCCCCAACCCCTAAAGGGGAGAAAGAAATAAGGACATTAAATTTATCATCTTTTGAATATGAAGTACGGCAGAAGCCAAAGTTTGCGACGCTGGAGGCTGCAAAGCCAATAGATGATTTAAAGCAAAGATTACAAGTTCTGGTAGTCGGAAAAGACAAGGCGGGAGAGTTCTACCGTGAGTTTCATTATAGCCTTTTTTCTTATATCTCTCACCGCATTCCTGAAATAAGTGATGAGCTATATCGCATTGACGATGCCATGAAAGCCGGTTTTGGCTGGGAAATTGGCGCTTTTGAAACATGGGATTTACTTGGTGTAAAAGAAACCACAGAAGCAATGAAAGCTGCGGGATATGATGTAGCTGCATGGGTAAATGATTTTATTGCCGCAGGTAACACAAGCTTTTACAAAGTACAAAATGGCAAACGGCTATACTACGACGTTAGTTCAGGTTCCTATAAAGAAATGCCGGGAGGAGAATCATTTATTATTCTCAGCGATTTAAAAGAAAAAATAGTCTGGAATAATGCCGCCTGCAACTTATATGACCTTGGCGATGATGTATTAGGATTACAATGGAATACTAAAATGGGCACCATCGGAAGTGAGGTGCTTGAGGCTGTAAATAAATCGATTTCCATTGCCGAAGAAAAATTTAAAGGCCTGGTGATCGCCAATGAAGGCGCACAGTTTAGCGCAGGTGCCAATGTTGGGATGATATTTATGTATGCCGCGGAGCAGGAGTATGATGAACTTGATATGGCCATCCGCATGTTTCAAAATACAATGATGAGAGTGAGGTATTCATCTATTCCGGTGGTGGTTGCACCGCATGGCCTGGCCCTTGGTGGTGCTTGTGAGATGTCGCTTCACAGTGATAAAGTGCAGGCTGCCGCCGAAACTTACATTGGGCTGGTAGAACTCGGTGTTGGGCTTATTCCAGGAGGTGGCGGAACAAAAGAATTTACCTTAAGAGCCGCTGATGATATGCATGTAAACGAGCCGGAAACCATAACGCTGCAAAGCCGTTTTCTTACTATAGGAACCGCAAAGGTTTCCACCTCGGCATTTGAAGGATACGAATTAGGAATCTTACGCAAAGGTATAGATGCAATAAGCATGAACCAGTCGAGGAGAATTGCCGATGCGAAACAAAGTGTAATTGAAATTTATGATGAAGGTTATACAAAGCCGGTTCAAAGAACAGACATAAAAGTACTGGGGCAATCCGGGCTCGGTATGTTATATGCGGGAATAAACGGTATGTATCGTGGAAACTACATCACCGATCATGATGTGAAAGTTGCAAAGAAACTTGCTTATGTAATGTGCGGTGGCGATCTCAGCGAACCCACTTTAGTAAGTGAACAATATTTACTCAATCTTGAAAGAGAAGCTTTCTTAAGCCTTTGCGGCGAAAAGAAAACGCTGGAAAGAATACAGAGTGTTTTGAAGACAGGCAGGCCTGTAAGGAATTAGTACACCCGTCAGACGGGTGTATCCAATCTGACGGCCTCCGTCTGATTGGATACAAAAAAAGCCAGGAAAAATTCTGGCTCTTTTTTTTCGCTCTTATTAAGCTATGATTTATTTCTTCCCGATAACTATTTTTTGGACTTCATCCATTGAACCCGATTTAACTTTCAAAACATAAGTAGATGCAGGGAGCCTGTCCACTCCGTCAATCGACAAATAATTTTGGCCGGGGCTAAGTTTAAAAGATTTGCTAATCATTGCCCTTCCTGAATTATCAATTATTTCTACAATTACTTTTTCAAAACGCACCACATTTACCTGTACCGTCAAATCATGAAAAGCGGGGTTTGGATAAACCGAAATTGCCTTCTTATTTGAACCATTTTTTTGAACGCTTAATATTTTGCTATAGAAATATTTTCCATCTGCATCGACCATTTTAAGCCGGTAAAAATTTCTTACAGATGGCGAAAGATGAGAAAACGAATAATCAGAAATCCCTGCGTTGTAGGCCACAGAAGTGAGTTTAGAAAAATTAATTCCGTTATTGCTGTATTCCAGTTCAAAGGAACTTAAATTGATTTCATTGGTAATTTTCCACGCGAGGTCGACTGCCGTGTTGTCCCACCTAGCTGTAAAATTTGTTAGGCTTACCGGCAATACACCGCATGGCGAAGCGAGGTCATTTAAATTTTTCAGTTGGGGTGCTGCGGGCAATGTAATTAAAACACCTGAATTACCTGGCGTAGCTCCGTAATCGTTATCAATTGGCCCGGATGGGCTACCGGATGCTGTTAGCCCATTAGTCCCGGCTGCTACATTAGCCAGGAGAAAGGTGCCGTTTGAAATGATAACACCGCCACCGCCGCCACCGCCTGGGCCATGGTCGTAATAGTTCGTCATATCACCACCATCGCCACCCTTGGCGGAAGCAACTATTGAATTTAATCCGGTAGCTCCCGTTTGAGATGTGACCATTATAATAGTTCCACCCGCACCACCTCCTCCCGCTGCATCAGTTTGTGCAGGCGTATAAGTAGCAGTTACTCCGGGTGCATTTGATCCATCCGCATCTGCCCTCCCTGAGCCGGCATAACTTTTTGCCCTGGTAAGAATAATTCCCCCACCTATGCCGCCGCTGCAGCTAAATTCATTTGAAGGAAGTGAATTATTGCCTGAACCGGCACCGCCGCCGCCGCCAAAAACAAATTTTTGTATTGACCGTTGGGTAAAACTTTTTCCGCCATAGCCGCCAGTTGGATATGTATTTGCATCTCCCGAACCACCATGCCATCCACTACCGCCCATACCACCGGTACCACCATTGCCACCACCTCCGCCACCGGAATTATATTGGTTTTCCGTGTTAGCGCCAACAGGCGCCCCATCTGTACTTCCTCCTCCTGCATTTCCTGCCGCCCCACGACCCATACTACCGTTTATATATCCTTCAACCGTTCCGGTTGCTGTAACTGTGGTTCCTGAAACAAAATAATAAGCCGGGGTTCCAGCAATACCCTCACCTTTTGCGCCACCAGTAAGGTTTGCAGCATTCGTGATCGGTGATTCCCAGCGATAATCGGTGTTAGTAAGTGTTCCGCTTCCATTGCTGTTGCCTGCGGTAGCACCAGTCAGATTTTTGCCTCCACCGCCCCTGAAACCTTTATAGTTAACATCAATTGCGCCGTTAAGTGTAAATAAGTTCGCAGCCTCTATTACAACGATTCCACCGGTAGAACCATTCCATTGTGGAGTAGTAACCGATGCCCCTGATTTTATTGTAAAATTGTAGTAACGGGGAATCCTTATAACCTGGTAGCGTTGGATAGAATTTCCGGCAGAAAAATCGCGATTATAATAGCTATTGGCAAGAGTATAGCTGAGAGTTACAGTAGCTCCGGCAACACTTGCAATCGTGTTGTACTCATAATTACCTGCATAAAGGTTAGCACTTAAATAGCCGCTTGCCGGTGCGCCGGCTGCATTATCTCCATAAGCGTCAGTATTCGATGCATCAATATCGCTGCCTTGTATCTGAATAATTAAAATAAGATCACCTGCGGCAAGTGGTGTTGCATTACCTCTGCCATCCCTGGAACCAACGGTCAAAGAATTTCCGCCAGCCGACACATTGCCGGTGCCCGGGTAGTAAGTATTTATTACATTGTTGGCGACTGCAATAGTTACAGAGCCACTTGCGGGTGGAACACCGCATTGTGCGGAAAGTTTGTCGGGCCTGGTAAATGCGATAAAGAAAATAGCAAGAATAATAAGCTTTGTGTAAGTCTTTGCAGTCATGAATAGATTTTTGTATAGGTATATTAAAAAAAGGGCATGCTAAAATAGTTGTTTTTCAATTAAAAGCATTTATTTTAAAAAAATGCGTCTATGCCGACTATATAGTCTCCTGTTACCTATACGTAAATTCATTAAAATGTGTTTTCAAATCTGCAAAATTATATTCCCGTTTTGTAGTTTGCATTTGTACCTTTAAAATTCTTCTGTCAACTTTAATTCCTTATGGCAATTCTTTCAATTGATCATTTATCAAAATCTTACGGGCGAATACAAGCACTAAAAGATGTAAGCTTCACAGTGCCTGAAGGCTCTGTTTTTGGTATACTGGGGCCAAATGGCAGCGGCAAAACCACGTTGCTGGGAACCATTATGGACATCTTAAAACCAACTACAGGCACTTATCGCCTGTTTGATGAAGTGGCAACTGAAAAGCATAGAAAAAAGATCGGGACTCTTTTAGAAACGCCTAATTTTTATCATTATTTATCCGGCGAAAAAAATTTGCAAATCGCATCAGAAATCAAGGAACGTGGCAAAGAAGATATACCACAGGTGCTCGAAACGGTTGACCTTACAAAAAGAAAGGATTCAAAATTCAGCACCTATTCATTGGGGATGAAACAACGACTTGCCATCGCGTCGTGCCTGCTTGGCAATCCCAGAGTGCTTGTATTTGACGAGCCTACTAACGGGCTCGACCCGGTAGGAATAGCCGAGATACGCGACCTCATGAAAAATCTTCATAGCCAGGGTAAAACGATTATTATGGCGAGCCACTTATTGGATGAAGTGGAAAAAGTATGTACCCATGTGGCCATATTAAAAAAAGGAGAACTCGTAACTACTGGAAATGTAAACGAAATTTTATCTAATGAAGATATGGTTGAAGTAAGTTCAGGCGACAATGAGAAGTTGCTGCTTGCCTTGCAACAAATGGGGCGACAGATAAGAGTAACGAAAGAAACCGGCGTAATAAAAGTGTTTTTCCCCGTTAATACTGCAGACCTCGCGGAAATAAATAGTTATTGCTTTAACAACGGGATTATTCTTAACCATCTTCTTCTTAAAAAGAAAAGCCTGGAAGCGAGGTTTTTCGAACTTACAAATAATTGATAAGGGCATGCTACATTTATTAAAAATTGAATGGCTCAAGGTAAAAAGCTATAAAGCATTCTGGATATTTTCTATACTGTATTCATTTGCGATCCTGGGCATTAATTATACGGGTTATTATGTAAATGAACTTACTGTAGAGTCGTTGCCGCAGAGCCAGGTTCTTTTTGGAAGCCCTTATGCATTTCCGAAAGTATGGCAAACGGTAGGCTGGATGAGTAGCTGGCTGCTTTATTTTCCCGGAATACTTTTTATAATGCTTTTGACTAATGAATTTAATTTTAAAACCCATCGTCAAAACATAATTGATGGCTGGACCCGCGGCCAGTTTGTGTCAGTGAAATTTGTATTTGCGATCATCTTTTCTGTGATAGCAACCTTTTTTAATTTCCTGGTGGCACTATTATTTGGAGCTGTAACAACGGGTTCGCATTTTTCCTTTTCAGGAATTGAAAATGTCGGATATATTTTTATTCAGACGGTCGCGTACATAACTTTTGCTATGTTTCTCGCTGTTCTTTTCAGAAAAAGCGGGGCTGCAATAGCCGTGTTTTTTTTATTTGGATTGATATTCGAGTGGCTGATTACGGCCCTTGTAAATTTTAAAATGGATTTGAGCCCATTGGGATATTTTTTACCCTTACAAGTAACCGATGTTATGCTTCCGATTCCCTTTGGCAAAACCGTCATTTACAAAGGTGCTCCGGATGAATATATACTCGTAATAGCCAGCCTGGCGTATATAGCGGGCTACTATTTTTTCGCTATGAAAAAATTTAAAACGGATGATTTATAAGAAAGCCGCTGAAACTATTCATATTTTTTATTCCGAGATTTCTATAAAACGACAATATGTTTTCTAACTTTTTTGCGAAGCTAATTCCTCTATCGCAGAATCAATTGAAGGATATAAAAATGTAAAACCTGCGCCTCTTATCTTGCTGCTACTAACCGTTGCGCTTTTCAATATTTCAATACTCCTGCGCCCCATTACTATTTTAAGTACAAATTCAGGAACATTTATTGGTATAAAAAATTTCTTTTTTATAGTTTCAGCGATATGCAGCATTAGTTTCTTATTTGTAACAGGCATGGGCGCAACCGCATTATAACTGTCATTTAATTCTTTATTTTCCATAGCGCTTATGTACATACGGCAAAGATCATCTATATGGATCCAGCTTACCACCTGCTTGCCATTTCCTAATATACCTGCTATTCCAAACTTTAAGGGAAATTTAAATTCTTTGTACGCACCGCCATCATTACTTAACGCAATGCCTGTACGCAGTTTTACCAAACGCACGCCCATCTCTTCTACAGGTGCTAGGCTTGCCTCCCAAAGAACGCATGTTTCGCCGAGGAAAGAATCGTCTACAGGATCTGTTTCAATAAATCCTTCCTTTCTTATTAGAGGTTTTGCATCTGCGCCATACCACCCAATTGCAGAAGCGGAGACAAACGACTTTACAAGGTGAGGGCTTTGCTGCATAGCCTTTATGAGAAGCGAGCTACTTTCAGTTCGGCTTTCCACTATTTGTTTCTTATACTCTTTTGTCCATTTTTTATCCATTACACCTGCACCAGCCAGGTGAATAATATGATCCGCTTTTTCCACCGCTTCATTATCAATTTCCTTTTTTCTTATATCCCAATATGCATAAGAAATCTTGGGATTTTCTGAAGATTTATTTTTGTCCCTCGTAAGAATAATTACGTTGTAATTTTTTTCAATTAAATGACGTGTTAAATTTGTTCCAATAAGACCGGTACCTCCTGATATTAAAACAACGGGCATAATTTTTATCGTAAATTAGTAATATATCGGGATTAAATGATTGATCTTAGTGTATGATTGAAACTCTTCTCAAAACTTATTTTAATAACATATCTATGAAGAATATTGTTTTATTTTTTGTATTATTCTTTTCTGCCAACGTGGTTGTCTCGCAGCAAATAACTTATTCGCAGCCTGAGTCCGAAGATGTTCGTTCACTGGACTTTGAAATAATTGGCAAAGTCAGTAATAATTTTCTCGTCTATAAAAATATCAGGAATAGGTATGCTCTTAGTGTATATGATAATAGCATGAGACTAAAGCAAAGAGTTGATCTTGATTTTATGCCTGACAAAACTTTGAATGTTGATTTTGTGGCTTATCCTGATTTTGCCTATCTCGTGTACCAGTTTCAGAAAAGAAATATTCTTTACTGTATGGCTGCTCAAATTGATGGCGAAGGAAATCTCATAAAGAAACCTTTTGAACTTGATACTACCTATATTAGCTTCTTTGCCGACAACAAAATTTACAGCACTATAAATAGTGAAGACAAGTCAAAGATCATGATCTATAAGATCCAGAAAAAGAATGATAAATTCAATTTTACGACTTCGCTTTTTACTGACAGTCTTCAGCTTCTGCACAAAACGCGGATTGAAACTTCGTTTGAAGACCGCAAAGATGTATTTAGTGATTTTTTTGTAGATAATGAGGGCAATTTTGTTTTTACCAAATCAACCAGGTCAAGTTCTAAAGATTACCTGGAGTCCGTCTCACTGATTACAAAGTCCCCGACCTCCGACTCGTTCACTTCGCAGGAATTGAATCTTAATGATCGTTATCTTGACGAAATAAAACTAAAGGTGGATAATGTAAATGATCACTATCTTATCAATTCGCTGTACTACGCTAGAAAAAGAGGAAACGTGGAAGGGCTGTATACTGTAGTGTGGGACAAAAAGACCAATTCATTTATAGGGCAAAACTTTGCAGAACTAACCGACACGGTAAGATCAATGGCAAAAACGGATGGCGGCCTCAAGTATGCCTTGAATAATTTTTTTATAAGGGATGTGATATTAAAAAAAGATGGCGGTTTTATTTTGGCCGCTGAAGATCATTCTACTCAATCGAGAGGAAATCCGTGGAACCGGTACGATTATCTTTATGGAAATCCTTATTCGTTTAATAATTATTACCTGTATTCCCCATCTTATTATTGGTATTCCGGGAGGCCGCGCAATTATTTTGGCAGCTCGCAGGTAAGATATTATTATGATAACATAGTTATTCTTAACATGGATAATACCGGGCGTATTATATGGAGCAATGTGGTTCACAAATCGCAATTTGATGACGACACTGATAATTATCTTTCTTACAATACCATGCTTACCGGGGGGCAATTACATTTTCTTTTTAATGAACTTGAAAGGCGTACCCAACTTATCAACGATCAAAGTATTTCCAGCGATGGAAAACTTACAAGGTATCCTCCGTTAAGAAGCCTTGACCGGGGTTATGAGTTTATGCCACGGTATGCCAAGCAGGTAAGTTCCACGCAAATCATAGTGCCATGTACCTATAGGAATTATATTTGCTTCGCAAAAATTGAATTTTAAGAATCAACAAACTTTCAGCAAATTAATGAACCCGCTGAGATGGTGCAGATGAGCATAACGCTCACAGGCTGTAGTGGACATATCGCCGCTTTTCGGTTTTAATTTTTTATTTTTGAATTTTCAATTCAACTCTCATTTGTGACAGGCATTTTTCGGGCCAATAATCCTTTCAATACTTTCATGCTTTTTGTATATGGCCTGCTTTTAAAGCTTGGATGGTTCATATCACCACAAATTCCTGTAATTCAAAAATCCGATGGTTTTTTCTACAACGAGATTATGGCATTCATCAAACCAAAATTTGATTCCTTTCCGTTGATATACTCTCTCATCATGTATATCTTGCTATATACTCAGGCAATAAGCTTTAACCGCTTGCTGAACAATCGCAGGCTTATGCAGAAGCCAAATTATCTGCCGGGAATGAGTTATTTGCTTATCACCTCATTTTTTATTGAATGGAATGTTCTGAGCGCTCCAATGCTTATTAATACTTTGCTTATATGGGTTTGGGCCAAGATGAGCACAGTTTATAACAACCAGCATGTAAAATCCACTTTGTTCAATATGGGAATCACAATAGGAGTAAGTACTTTTTTTTATTTCCCGTCTTTAGCTTTTGCAATACTAATTGTTGGTGGCCTTTTACTCACGCGGCCTCCAAGGGTTGCCGAATGGCTGATACCGCTTCTCGGTATTCTTATTCCCTGGTATTTTTTATTTGCGTGGCTTTTTCTCACAGATAAATTATACAGTTTCCAGGTGCCCGGCATCGCAATCGATTATCCATTATTTACCAAAAATACTATTGAGTATACAGCGATTGGCATAATAGGAGTTACGGCAATTATCGGGGCGTTTTTTGTACAATTAAATTTAAGAAGGCAAGTAGTGCAGGTGCGTAAAAGTTGGGGACTCATTATACTTTATCTTATTGTTGCATTATTTGTTCCATTTATAAACAGCAATTATAATTTTAAATACTGGCTCCTTGCAACAGTGCCTCTGTCTGCACTTATTGCGTGCACCTTTTTTTACAGCGGGAAAAAATGGATTGCCGCTGTTTTGCATTGGATAATGGTGGCATTTGCAATTTATGTTACTTATATAAATAAATAAAGTGCATCTAAATTATCTTTGCAAAAAATAAATACTGAATATGAAATTTGGTGTAGTTGTTTTTCCGGGATCAAATTGCGACAGGGATATTATGAATGCGCTGGAGAAAGATTTGGGTGTTGAAGTAATTCCACTGTGGCACAAAGACAAAGATTTGTCAATGTTCAATACGGATGATTGTATTGTGCTACCCGGCGGTTTCAGCTATGGTGATTATCTCAGGTGCGGAGCCATCGCCCGGTTCAGCCCTATGATGCAAAGCGTAATAGCGTTTGCTAATACAGGTGGTTATGTATTAGGGATATGCAATGGTTTCCAGATACTTTGCGAAAGCGGCTTGTTGCCCGGTGTACTTTTGAGAAATGCCAATATGCAATTCGTTTGCAAAAACATACACATTACCGGAAATGCTTCCAATAGTTTAAACCATGTTTACAAAATACCGGTAGCACACGGAGAGGGAAGATATTTTGCCAAAGCTAATATCCTTGATGAAATGGATGTTAATGACCAAGTATTGTTCAGGTATTGTAATGAAAAAGGTATCGTTCATTCCGATTATTCGCCTAATGGTTCTACAAATAATATAGCCGGCATTTGCAATAAAAATCGAAATATTATTGGCATGATGCCCCATCCCGAAAGAGCCTGCAGCCTTGCCCTTGGTAATACTGATGGAAGAAAAATCTTCTCTGCCTTGTTTTCTATAAACTAAAGTTAAATCAGCTTCACGACAGCTTTCCGGCGATCTTTGCGGCAACATATTTTCGTAAATTTGTGAGAGAAAAATTTATGAAAAAAATATTCATTACTCTATTATCCGCTGTTATAATCCAATGTTCTTTCGGACAGATTCTTAATCCTGTGAGCTTTAGTTATAAAACCATTAAAAAGGGCAACAATCAATTTGAAGTTCACATTTTAACTTCTGTAGATCCTAAGTGGCATATATATTCAGTAAGCAATCCTGAGGGTGGGGTGTTGCCAACTTCTATGACTTTTACGAATGCTTCTAAAATAGGAGCGGCTAAAGAAATAGGAAAAATGAAAACGATTTTTGAAAAAGAATTCAACCTGAATCAGAAATTTTACGAAGGTAAAGTTGAATTTGTGCAGTTGGTAAAATTGCTTCCCGGCAATAAAAAAATCATCGGAAATATTGAATATATGACATGTAATGATCGTCAATGCCTTCCCCCGAAGAAGGCCTCCTTTGAAATACCTTTTTAAAAATTAAAATTGATACACTAATTTTAGTAGGATGACAGTTTGTTATCCTACTTTTTTTTATGCAGATATGCGGGTAAAATTTGTATGTAAATTAGAAGAGAATTCAAATCAAAACGAGTGGTAAACCCTTATAAAAACTAAAACCATTACTATAATATGTTAAGTCGTGTTGCAGACACTATTTATTGGCTGGGCAGGTACATGGAGAGAACCAATGGGATGCTCCAGGTCATATTAACCCAATATATTTCTTCGCAGGACCAGGCAGAAAATTTCCTGTGGGGGCCGCTTCTGGAAATTTATGGAGAACTTTCTGAAGATGAAATTAAATCGATAGAAATAAATTCTCCCAAGGCTCTTGAGCACATGATCTTCAGCCAGGGTAACGGCGCTTCAGCCTATAATAATGTGATGTTTTCCCGGGAAAATGCGAGGGGTATCCAGGACCATATCTCAAAAGAAGTATGGCAATGCCTTAATGACTATTATCATTTTATAAGAAATGATGATCTGAGAAAACAAGTAACCACTGCCGATCCTATTTCAACTATTGATGTACTTATAAAAAGCGGGCTATTATTTACCGGAACTGTTGATAATACAATGACAAGGGGAGAAGGTTTTACATACATCAACATAGGAAAATTCCTGGAAAGGGCTATTCATTCTTCAGATGTCACAAGAATTCAGATGAATAGTGACTCTAATAACCAAACCGACAATCACGAATCAATTACGTTGCGTTATTTGTTATACTCTCTTTTTGGCTTTGAAATTTATCTTAAAACCTATAAAGGAAACTTTACTAAAAAAAATGTATTAGATCTTATACTTTATAATGCTGAATTTCCACATTCAATTTTATACAGTTTGGAAAGACTCTACAAATATTTCGGCAGGCTAAGTGCAGAAAGCCTCCCTGAAAATTATGAACGTATGGAATTTCTTATTGGAAAAACGATGAATAATATTAAATACAGCAAGATTGATGAAAACGATATTTTATCACTAGATGCATTTCTTTTTCAAACAAGGCAGGATCTTTTTGAAATTTCTGCTGCCTTCAGCAAACATTATTTTGGTAATACTTAAATTAATAAAATGCCATCTTATAACATAAAACATATCACTCGTTATACGTATTCTCATCCCGTTATTGATTGCACCAACCAGATCATGCTCTATCCCATTATTGATGGGCTATTGGAAGTAAGAAATCATGAAATCAACATTTCAACCGACCCGGTTATAGAAACATTTATAGACTATTTTGGAAATCACGTAGGTGTGTTTTCAATTATAAAACCGCATACCACCCTTCTGATCGAATCTGTTGCCACCGTAATCACCAAACCTATTATTTTTCCAACAGACGATATAACTGCTGCTGAGCAATGGAGCATTTTAAGAAGCCTTAAATCTCATACTGCTTATATTGATTTTCTGAAACCCGAAAGCTTTGCATCCTTCGCCGAGGTCAAAAATATTTTAAGCGGCATAGTTAACGAAGACATTACTCCCTTAAAAAACATAACGCTTTTTTCTGAATATGTTTATAATAATTTCAGTTACCAGCCGGGAATTACCAGCGTGGAGACTAAACTGGAAGATGTATGGAAAATGAAAGCGGGCGTTTGCCAGGACTTTGCTCATATCTTGCTTATATTTTTGCGTATGTTCGAAATACCATCAAGATATGTAAGTGGATACATTTGCCCTAAAGACAAGGAGATGCGGGGCGAGGGTGCAACTCATGCCTGGGTTGAAGCTTTTATTCCTAACTATGGATGGCTTGGCATTGACCCTACTAATAATTGTATTGTAGATGATCAGCACATAAGGCTGGCAACCGGAAGAAATTTTGCTGACTGCACGCCCGTAAAAGGCACTTACAAAGGATCAGGAGAGCACAGCCTTGAAGTCTCTGTAGAAGTGCAAAATGGCAGCGTTAAAAAAACATCAGAAAAGCAAGGGCTTCCTAAATTTAGCTTCCAGGCAAAAAATCCCGGGGAACCTATTAATTCTTATCGCTATTACCAGGAAGCGCAGCAAAAACAACAGCAGCAGCAACAATAAATACCCTGATCCTAAATTTGCTATTCTTTTAAACCAGGTTTGTTTTTCCTATAGCAATACCGGTAATATTACTGGTACACTTTTACGTTACTATGGCTTTATTCAAAACGCTTTTATCAACTCCGCCTATAATTTTACAGGGCTTATTGAATTATGGTTACATCAAATGTTGATGATCCTATAGCCCTGGCAGTACCATCTGTGTTTGTAAACGCAACTGTTACAGTATTTGAAGAACTTACACGTGCCCATGCTACAGAAATACCTGTGGGCAAGGCACTGCGCGGATTTACAATTACGGCACCATTAACGGTGGCGCCTGTTATCGTAGCGGTATATGTTTTCGTTTGAGTATAATTAAATGTGGTTGCGTCACCCATGGTTACATTGGTCTTTATAATATTATTAAGTACCGTACCTGCACTCCCTAATTTAAAGGTTCCATTTGCATCAAGCTTTGCAGAAGGAGTGGAAGTACCTGCGCCCAGGTTGCCATCTTTATCAACAGCACTTAATACAGCATTGGACGAATTTCTCCATTCCGTTAGGTTGGCAGTTTGTGATCCTGAATAGGCCTGGATTCCCAGGGGTACACTTGCGTTTCTCTGGGAGAGTACCAATACCCCCGTTCCGTTAGGTGTGCTTATGAATGAAGGGTATGAACTGGTTTGCCTGTCACCTGTCAATATGGTTGTCCAATAAGATCCCATTTGAAGCCCACGGCCGCCTCCACCCTGCCAGAAAAGGTCACCGCCATCGCCGCCTATGCGAAAATCTCCGCTGCCCGCTGTGTTGGTAAATAATAATTGTGACAAAGAACCTACGCGGCGAATTTCCATGGTATCTTTTACCACAAATGGAGCGGTTGGATCCTGTACTCCCATACCTACCCGTCCGTTGGCTAATATTCTCATCCTCTCGTTAGCTACTCCTGTTCCACCGGTAAGAAAAAGCATGTTTCTGTTAGTTGCACTATTAACTAGGTAAAAATCTTTGGCGGCAGAAATGAGATAGCTATCATTGGCTACGCCTGTTTCAATGGCACCTCCTGCATAGTTTGATCCATTTATGCCAAGGTCAACATAGTTTGTTGTTTCACTACCGTTATCCGCAGTAGCAACGATATCGGTAGTTGCATTTGTACCGGTTGACTGGTTTTTAATATTGAATTGTAAGTAACTGTCGATACTGCCTTTAGCAACTACGGCATTCACTGAGCTTGTAGTTCCTGCATTCACTACAAATTTCTCAGGATTTGTAACATCAAAAACATCCTGGCCAATGGCTACATTTCCAAGACTATCAATTTTCATTCGCTGGGTATTATTGGTTCGAAACCTTACACTCTTATTATCCGTCGTTCCTAAAAAATTGGTGATAGGGTTGATTCCGGAATTGCCGGTAATTGACCAGGCATTTGCTGAAATCCCTAATGCTGACCAGTTAGGACTTAAAGGAGTTCCCGTATTTAGCATGACCGAGTTTACCGTGGTATTAAAAATGGCCAGGCCACTGGCTGGTAAAACAATTGCGTTCTGTTCCGTAGTCGTCATTCTCGGCATTAAAAATCCGGTAGTCGTACTGCTTACATCCAGCATTGCGCTTGTGTCGGGCATAGTCCCGGTCGCATTTATAGCTACATTCTGGGAATAAGTTTTTGTCGCAAATGAGAGGTGGCAAATCAACATCATTGCCATTAAATACTTTTTCATATTAAGGATATGATTTTTGGGTTATTGGATTTCAATATTATAAAAGTGCATTTCGCATTTGATATATATGGAAGCTAATGAGTGTTCCCCAAGAGAAAGCAACAGCCAATCTGTTACATACGACGCCAACTAGAGATGCTGCAAAATTTTACAAGAATGAGTACGATTTCAAAAATGACTGCGATTTCAAACAAATAAAATATTTCAGAACTACTTTTAGCTGCTGTGGTAACTATTCTAACATGTTATAGTTTTTTATCTATAAAAAACTGGCTATAATTCTAAAACGACACTGATTCCCAAAAATTGCCCAAAGAAAAAAATCTTCTATGAATGAAATGCTATTTATCTAAAAGTTGAGGAGGAAATCGTAAAAGAAAATAAAAATTAATGGGTTTGTATCTTGTCGTGACAGGCAAGCAACCTAAGCAGTTATGGGATTGGAAGTATTACCTGCTATGAAATTTATCGCTGACAAAAAAAAGATAGCATATACAAAAGCGGGCGCTGTTGCATCAATAATATCCACTGATGAACTTCATCTATTTACAGAACCTGCACCAGCAGGAGCTTTTTCTATGCTTAGAAGTTCAATTAAATAAACTTGCTTAACAACAATAAAACACTATGGTCTGGCATATTAAAAGCTACTGCAAACACAGCATTTTTATATCATTTATTTTATTGATGATAATAATTGCTCAATTTCGTATTATTCTTATTGCCTTTAATTTCCTGATTTTTAAAGGATACTTTCATTTCGCATCCGTTGCCGGGAGAAGATGTAAGCTCAACTTCACCATTCTGTATTAAAGCCCTGTTCTTAATATTTCTTAATCCTATCCCTTCCATTTTTTGTGAAATGTCAAAGCCTTTTCCGTTGTCTTTTATGGATATTATTAAATTCTTCGCCTCTTTTTTTAATTCTATTTCTACTTCGGAAGCTTCAGCATGCTTTATAATATTATTTAATTGTTCCTGAATAATTCTATAAATAACCAACCTTAGTCCTACGTCACTTTCTTTTTCATCGTGGGTGGAATGGCGAAAACTAATCTTTATAACTTTTACAATAGATAGATTGTCAATTAAATTTTCGAGGGAATCAATCAGGCCTATAGTTTCATCCTGGGTAGGCCCTACCAAGGCATGTGATAGTTTCCTCAATTCATCCATTGCTGTCGAAATATATTCCTGGCTCTTTATAATAAACTCACTGTTATTACCAGGTCGGGAAAGGCTGTGGTTAAGATAAAGTTTGGATGCGGCAAGCAACTGGTTTACATTATCATGCAATTCTTCTCCAATACCGGCTCTTTCTTTCTCCTGTGCATTTACAACTGCCCTGGTAATATTCATTTGCTCTTCCACTTGCTGTTCGAGCAATTCCTGCTCCATTAATAATTTCTCTGTTATATCAATAGCAATTACGGAACTATTTAGTTTGTTATCAATCATGATAGGAGTGCTGTAAACTTCAACTTCCATTAATTCTTTTGATTTTTTATAATGCCTGAACCTGCTGTTTTTCAAGTCCCACTTCCCGGAAATTTTTTTGTTAATTAATTGCTTTAGCTTACCAGCATCTTCCCTTGGAATAATATCCATCATCGTCATGCTAAGGAACTCTTCTTCACTATAACCCTAATGTTCTATAGCAGCATTATTTACTTGTGAGAACCGTAAAGTTTCCGGATCATATACCCACATGGGTTGCGGGCTAAGTTGAAATAAGTCGCTGTATCTTTTTTGCGATTCCTTAAGTTGTATATTAGATTTTCTCCGTTCTATATTGTAAATAATACTTTTATATAAAGAAGACGCATTTATATCTTCTTTTAATAAATAATCGGCTACCCCCAACGAAAGGGATTTAATGCTGAACTCAATATCTTCAAAACCGGTTAATACGATAATGGGGCATCCAATGCATAAAGAAATAATTTCCACAATCAATTCTTCCCCATCCATGTCAGGCAGCGATAGATCTAAATGAATTGTATCATAATGGTCTTGTTCATTAGTAAGAAATGATTTTGCTTCTTTAAAATTTTTGACGTGTGTAATTTGCGGATTCAAACTCTGCTCCCGGAGATGGTCTTCGATAAGTGTATAATCTCCGGGATTATCCTCTATAATCATTATCCTATAGCTGTTGCTATCTCTTTTCACTTGTAAAAAAAAGTTTAAGCGCTTTATCTTGTTTCAATTCAAAAAGCTTTTCAATGTTTACGGGCTTTTCAATGTATTTAATTACTTGTTTATATTCATAAGCTTTTTGTTTGTCCGCTTCGTTGACAGAGGAAGTAACAACAGCAACTAGTGTTAAGTTAAGTATAATTTGACGTATAATTATTATATATTTGTAAAACCCATTACAAATGATACGTTATACAATCAAATTAACAAAGACAGAAGTAGAGGAACTTAAAGTGATAATAAACAAAGGTTCCCA
>JBBSBD010000122.1:0-16906 GCA_038251675.1 Chitinophagales bacterium
TAGAAGTTTTGTAAGGAGAATTATTTAGCCCGTTAACTGCAGAAGCCTGATTGTTCAAATTGCCTGTTGCATCCATTAAGGTGGTTTGTTTAGCAAGGATTGAATCTTTATAGTATGGGTCATTTCGCAACAACTCTTCACGTTTTAATGAATCTGCATCTGCCTCCTCGTAAAAAGAAAGTTTGTCTTCATTTTTATCATCTTTTAGATTAGCATTTGGTAATTGAAGATTTAAACCGGCGTTAGTATTTGATTGATTCTTATCTGCCGTCCCTTTGCCACCACCCAAGGCCCAAAAAGCCAATGTAATAAATGGGATTACCATTAATGGTAACACTAACAACATTTTTCTTCGCCCTAGAAATTTTGCTGAATGTTTGTTTTCCATACACCTTATTTTTTTTGTGAGTAATAAATTTGTTCTACAAGACTAAGGCTGTCGAACAGCGCCGGCCTTTCTTTTTGCAGGTTTGGATAAGTACGTTTGTATTCCTGTACCTGCTGAAATTCATTTTCGGTAATTACAAATACATTGCTTTGCTGATGAATATCTTTAGGAACAGAAATGGATTTTGGGATGATGGCTTTATTGCTTTCTTTACTTTTAAATGAGTTTGCTAATGCCCAAATACTTAATCCTCCAAAGCATAAACAAACCAGGTATAAGAATATCCATTGCTGTTTTTGCTTCCAGTTTTTTGTAACAGAATACATATATTTTGCAAAACCATTTTGCGATTTCAAAATACCGTTTGCAATTCCATTAGCTGCCTTATCAGTTAGTTCGTTGCCCTTAATATTTTTCTTAAATAGTTTCATCTATTCTCTGTTTTTATATCCTTGTTTTCAATTGTTTCCCATCGTTCAATCAGGAACCCATGAGGGTTATTGTCTGAACGGGAAGTATTTCTTAGATAGCCTTGTGTTATTAAATTCCGGGTAACGACACTATTGGGCCTGATGATTCTTATGGTAGCATAACAATGAAATAAATAGGGTTCGGCATTCATGCTAACTGTAATGCTGTCAATGGATATTTGCTGACTGATATTGCCGGAAATAATACTGGAGTAGTAAGAAGTTTCTTTAAGATTATCATATTGCCTTTTTGCAGAACCATCTGCCAGGTACAAAGCTTTTGTAATGTTAGCGTCAATCACTTTTTCATCAGGGTCAAGTGTAAAAAAAAACTGGTGAAACATTTTTACATGGTCTTTTGCCTCCACAGGAACGTTATCTTTTCTGTCGGCGGAGTATGCCTCTAAGGCTCTGCCATTGGCGAGGATAAAAATCTTTTGTTGGGATAGGGAGGCTAACTGATAACTTTTGTAAGCAATAAAAAGAGAGATGATAGTACAGGAGACTATAAACACAATGGAGAACATCCGCACACAACGGAATGCCGAATCAATATTTTTCATTTTCTTAAACATCACACTCACATTTTTCTAACTCACTTATAGAATGATTGCAAATGTTCTTCCAATTAATGTGGTTAAGGGATAAACGAGGTAGGACAACCCCGACAAGACAGTTGAAAATGAGGAATATCCAAAGTTGAAAATTGATACTTATTGGGCGGTTTTGCTCATTTGTTTTATAAAACCCACTGTATATTTGAACATGAATTAAGCTAACCACTAAGTTGTGCACAACTCTTAAAGACCCTAATCCTTTATGACAGAATTACAAGATATAAGTTCAGGAGCAAAGTTCGTAAGAGCAAACCTACACATTCATTCCTATGGTGAGGACGGTTCATATGACGTGACAGACACTACAATGTCACCAGAAAATATTGTTGACACAGCCGTTAGTAAAGACCTATCAATAATAGCCATTACGGACCATAATAAAATTCTTAATGTTAAGATAGTAAATTAAACATTTCAGAAGGTAACCCAGTTCTTGTAATTCCAGGGATAGAAGTTAGTACAACTCAAGGTAATTTATTTGTATATTTTGAAACTTATAACGATTTACAAAATTTCCGTGGACAATTTAAATCAGAAAATGCAAGATTTTTTTGCCATATCACAAAAATGAAAAGTGCAATGTTGAAATATTGCATGATTCAAAGCTCATAATTTTGTTTTAAGAAAATTTACTTTATACTAACGGCTATGCATACCCTCTTTTCAATCCCTATCAAATCATTTCATTTCTACACGCTGCTAATGGCTTCTGAGAACTCTTTCAGGTTGTCTGTCCAGCCCCTTAAATATTCTTTTACACTACGATCCTGAATTTGTGCAAGCACATTCATCCAAAAATTTGCGCCCTCTGATTCCGAAACATACATGCCAATCACTTCTTTACAGCCATCTATATTTACCCAAAGTATATGGCTTTGCTTACGAACTTCCATCCCCATGTACTTTGTAATGCATCGCGTCCACCACACAATACAATACCAATCATGCAGGGGCCGATTCTTCATGGCTTTCATATCGGGTATAATGCGGTCAGTAATGTCTGTGAGTACACTCAGGGATATATCTGTATCAAACATTCTCTTTGGCGTGATCGCGGATATCCCGGTAATTCATTCCCAAGCCATAAAGCCCTATGATTTTATCTGAAAGATTATCGGCAAGAAGCGTTTGCTGCTTTTTTATAATCTCCGGCTCAAAGCTACTGCGGCGGTCTTATGGAGTGGTTATTTCTAACGGTGATGGACTTGGCTTGGCAGGGAATTTTCTATTCTTCCGACCCAAACGTCCTGTTATTGCCAAACAAACCTGTTGTTCGTCTTTTCTCGGCTATCAAAAGTCCATGGTAGCCTAAATGAAGGATTATTTGATGCGTATATGAAAGATTTCATCTTTTTAAGAAAACGATTGTTTTCTTAAAAATTAATGTGAGCCTTATTATTATTGGCAGCATATCTATATATTGTTCAATCCCCGCATTTATATTGTTTAAACTTTGCTTTGATTTTATCCAATTCTGCGGACTGAAGATTGCTCCATTTGGCAAACTTCTATTTGATGCAACTCTCAACGCTGTATTTAAACAGCGTCCTGATGTCCTTACAATTTGGTCAATCATACCATGACTTTTTGCAGCATCCCATGTTGCACTTGGTGAAGGGCTCTGTCCGACTTGTTATTACCAATTGCAAAAATTAATGAGATCGCATAAAGATGGTGATATGGTGCGTAGGCTTTCATGTTCAACAAAATTTCATTAAGTCCAAGCGGATTTTTGTCTGTCCAATTATTTAGAGCTTGAATATTTGCGGGTTTGTAGTCATCAGTTTGAACCGTAGCCAAACAGAAGGAAGTGAGCATAGCGTTCAAACTTTGAAATGGGCGGTTACGAGTTTAAACCACAATGGGTAAAAGGGGATGGAGAATGGGAACTGCGCATACTATACTTCACAAGGGATAGATTAATGTGTTTTTTGTATCAAAGAATTGGAAATTAAGTGATAACAAAGAATGTATCTCTTTTTTGAAAATAATATTGATTGCACAAAAGAATTTTTCAATCGCTGCATGAATTCGGCAGGTTTTGGTAATATTTTCCGTGCAGCCTTTTTTTTATTGTAAACTTTCAAAGTCTTTCAATAATATTTAAGTTGAGAGAATATGGTGGCAGAAAAAGCAAGTAAATGGCCAATGATTTTGCCATTGTTTTTACAACAAAGCAATGTTGGTAACGGTCATTATCTAAAACTATTGCTATAGGCTTACCGGCATATTTTTCTTTTATCATTTTCAGAAATTCAATATGGGTATTAGAAGCGATATATGTAGTGTTTGTAAGTGTAACTACTTGTTTGGAGATAGCATATACGGTACCTAAAACATTAATACGATTGCGACCAGCAGACGCTTTGATAAAAACACGGAAAGCACACCATAGCGAACAAAGGAAGGGCTGCAGGACAAAATTTGCTGCATCGCAAAAAATCATTTATCCAAAGTAGTAGTTAGGGTTAATAAAAACACTGATTCCTTTATTGCTTTTACACTATGATGCAATCCTTTATGCAAAGCAATCATCTGGCCTTTTTCTAATTCAACAGATTTATCATCTGTGCTGAAATTTATTTTTCCTTCAAGTACCTGAACGCTTATAATACCATCAGCCGTATGCCTTTTCAGTTCTGCATCTTCATGCAATGCAATAAGCACAATGCGCATTCCATTTGTTTTATAAACAGTCATGGCGTTACGGTCGCTGTTTCTCCAGGCAGGTTCATTTTTTAGCTGTTTTATAAATTCAGGAATATCCATACTTACTAACGGAGCGTCCATCACCCGTTCGCCTTCTGGTCTTAGTTCTGTCGATTCATTTTGTTTTATTTCCATAGTTATTTTTTTAAAATTAAAATTATATTGAACATACTATTCACTCCATTTTGTAAGCGCCTTTCCTTTATGAACAGCAACATGATCCGTTTTATCACTCTTTATTGCATATTGTGGGTCTTCTTTACTGGCACGATGTGTATAGCCTTTATAATCAAAATCGGCAGTATGTATTTTTATAATTTTGCCTGATACAATACCTGCTTCTGAACTCCACTTAACATGATCTCCAATTTTAAATAGATGGGGCATTCCTAAAAATTCAATTCAAATAATTAATAATATTCACCTCACAATAATTGCTCCATCAAATTCATTGAATTAATTGCAAATGAATTCTAAAACTTTCTTTCTTTTACTTTTGCCAAATGTTTTTCTCCATGCGGCATGTACTTTGATGCATTGTCAACAATTAAATTGCAAATAAAAAAATGGAATCAATAGAACAATCAGGAATTAATACCGTAAGGGTGCTTGCTGCAGATGCAGTTCAAAAAGCTAACTCAGGCCATCCCGGCACACCAATGGGGCTCGCGCCGATAGGGCATGTGCTTTGGACAAAATTTATGAATTATAATCCGCAGGATCCTGAATGGCCTAATCGTGACCGTTTCATTTTATCATGCGGCCATGCATGTATGTTACAATACAGTTATTTATTTTTAACCGGTTACAATATCAGCATGGATGATATAAAAAACTTTCGTCAACTGCATAGTAAAACTGCCGGCCATCCTGAATATGGTTTATTAGATGGAATAGAAGTTACTACCGGTCCGCTCGGGCAGGGTTTTGCAAATGGAATAGGCATGGGCATCGGGCAACAATATCTTGCTAACCGATACAACAAACCCGATTTTAAATTATTTGATTATAATATTTATACAATTTGCAGCGATGGTGATATTATGGAAGGCGTGGCTTCAGAAGCGGCTTCACTTGCCGGGCATTTAAAATTAGGGCATCTTATTTATTTGTATGATGATAACCAGATAACCATTGAAGGTGAAACGTCTCTTGCATTTAATGAAGATGTAACAGAGCGTTTTCAGGGCTATGGATGGCATGTACAATCTGTTGCAGATGGAAATGATACGGAAGCAATTGCTGCTGCCATTGAAAATGCAAAGAAAGAAACCGGGCGGCCATCATTGATTAAAGTGCGCACTCACATTGGCTTTGGCAGCCCTAATAAAGTTGATACAGCAGCAGCGCATGGTTCTCCGTTAGGAAAAGATGAAGTGAGGTTGGTGAAAGAAAATTTTGGTTTTGATCCTGATAAAAGTTTTGTAGTGGCTGATGAAGTATTAAATTATTACAGGGAGAAAGGAAAAGAAGGAATAAAAAAAGAAAATGACTGGAATGATCTGTATAAAAAATATAAAGAGAAATATCCTGCCGAAGCTGCAGAATATGAATTATTTAAAAATGGAAATTTACCCAAAGGATGGAAAGACGATCTTCCTGTTTTTAAACCAACAGAAAATGGAACTGCAACAAGAAAGGCATCCGGAAAAATGCTGAATGCAATTGCAATAAAATTACCAATGTTGATTGGCGGCTCTGCAGATCTTTCGCCCTCTACTGATACAGAATTAAAAGGTTTCGAATCATTTACCAATACAAATCACAGCGGAAGAAATTTTCATTTCGGAATTCGTGAACATGCTATGGGTGCGGTTTTAAACGGCATGGCGCTTACCAAAGGCATCATTCCGTATGGCGCTACTTTCCTTATATTTTCTGATTATATGCGGCCACCCATTCGCCTTGCTGCCATCATGAAAATCCGCCCGATATTTATTTATACGCATGATAGCATTGGCTTGGGTGAAGACGGAACCACGCATCAACCGGTAGAACAATTAATTGGGTTAAGATCTGTTCCCAATCTAACGGTAATTCGCCCGGCAGATGCCAATGAAACCGTACAGGCATGGCGTGTAACTCTCGAGCATTCAGATGGCCCTGTTGCATTGGTTTTAACCCGCCAGGAATTACCGGAAATTGATCAGGATAAATTCGCAAAAGCTTCCGGAGTAGAGCAAGGCGCTTATATTTTATCTGATTGTGAAAATGAACCGCAATTGATTTTGATGGGAAGCGGAAGTGAAGTGCATCTTTTATTGGAAGCGCAGGAAAAATTAAAACACCAATCTATACATGCACGTGTAATAAGTTTTCCAAGCTGGGAATTATTTGATGCGCAAAACGATGCATACAAACAAAAAGTTTTACCAAAAAATATTCGTAAACGCTTAGCGGTAGAAGCAGGCTCGCCAATTGGCTGGTGCAAATATATAACCGATGATGGAGATGTAATCGGCATTACAAAATTTGGCGAATCAGCGCCGGGAGAACAGGTAATGAAAGAATATGGATTTTCTGTAGAGAATGTAATTGCAAAAGCAAAAGCATTGTTGAAGTAAAATATTATTTATGGATACTATGACTACTCTTTCAGAAATCACCAATATGCTTAAAGAAAGAGGATACACTATTGATTTTAATTTAAAAGAAAATTGCATTGAATGCAGTGGTAATTATTTGCAATTATTCCCGGGCGATTTTGTTGTAGATAAGCATTATCGTTTCGAAGGAATTTCAGACCCGGCTGATGAAGCGATTGTGTATGCCATTTCATCTTCAAAATATAATTTAAAAGGGGTGCTGATAAATGGGTATGGTATTTCGAGTGAGGGCATTACTGATGAAATGATAAAGGCGCTGGATGAAAAGAAGGATTAATAACAAAAATAAAAGGTTTCTCATATATCGGAGCCTATTAAAATACAAAAAAATACTCCCACTAAAAATGTATTATGGATTTCACATTAAAAATATGGAGGCAGAAAAATAAACAAGCAAAAGGAAACTTTGTTACATATCAGGTGGATGGTATTTCAAATGATATGTCCTTTCTTGAAATGTTTGATGTTCTTAACAATGACCTTATTTACAAAGACGAAGACCCCGTTGCATTTGACAACGATTGCCGGGAGGGCATTTGCGGAATGTGCTCTATGTACATCAATGGCAGGCCACATGGACCAGTAGAGGGAAATGCTACCTGCCAGCTTTACATGCGTTCGTTTAAAGACGGTGATACAATTGTTGTGGAGCCATGGAGGGCAAATGCTTTTCCGGTTATCAAAGACCTTGTTGTAGATCGTTCGGCTTTTGACAGGATCATTGCTTCGGGAGGTTTTATTTCAGTAAATACCGGTAGTGCCCCGGACGCAAACAATATACCCATCTCCAAAACGGTTGCCGCAGAAGCCTTTGATGCAGCAGCTTGTATCGGATGTGGAGCCTGTGTGGCTTCCTGCATAAACTCTTCGGCCGTGCTGTTTGTTGCAGCCAAGGTTATGCATCTGGCATTTCTTCCCCAGGGAAAAGTTGAAGCCACCCTGCGGGTAAAAAACATGGTTACCCAAATGGATTTGGAAGGTTTTGGAGCTTGTTCGAATACTGAAGCATGTACTGCGGCATGTCCAAAAATCATTTCACACGAAACAATTGTCAGGTTGAATCACGAGTACTTAGTGGCAACCATTGTTAAATGAAAATTGAATAATAAAAATAATTCGTAGAAAATGGAACATTCATTTAAAGTAGGCGATCATGTGAAATGGAATTCGGAAGCAGGGTATGTATCGGGCAAAATTATTAAAATACATACCGCCGATTTTGATTATAAAGATTATACTCATCACGCCAGTAAAGAAGATCCTCAATATGCTATAAAAAGCGATAAGACAGATCATGTTGCGGTTCATAAAGAGAAAGCGCTTACCAAAGTGAGCAAATAATATTTTAAAAAATCTTTCAAGCTAAAAAATGAAAATCATGGAAATAAAAAATAATGAATCTACAGAGCTGAGGCCCGAAGGTGGCCGGTTAATGGATGCTCCATTAGTAAGCATGGATATTCCTGAATTTATAAAACAATTAAAAAGTGAGGCTACGTGGGAAAACAGCGACCGTAATGCCATGACTGTTTATAAAACCAATGGAATGCGCATTGTATTGATTGCATTGCATGAAGATGCAGTAATGCAAAAACATACAGCCGAGGGTATTATAAGCGTACAGGTGCTTGAAGGAGAAATACTTTTTAGTACTGATGATCAATCTGTGGTTATAAGAAAAGAGCAGATGATTGCTTTACATAAAGGATTGCCCCATAGTGTAAAAGCAATAAAAGAATCAGTGTTTTTATTAACGCTAACAACAACTTTAGATAAATAATTATTCTGTCGTTTCCAAAAGATTGAAAATAATTTATAAACATTTTAATTTTTTTTATGGAAGATCATTCAATGGAAGAATATTTTGTAAAGATTCTGGAAACAGAAAATGTAACGCATAATGTAATTAGGTATACTTTAAGTAAACCAACTCATACCATTCAAATGGGGGCAAGCTACCGATATAGTCATCAACCTTCCTGAATGAAAAAGGAAAGAAGGCTTTTTACTCTTAACTCTCACAACAATAAAATTAACTCGCCTGCAGGTTAATCCTTGTTATCTGCTTATCAGAAATAGAGATAATAAGCCTGATATACAAATATATTCTCTCGCAATAATCGGGTACTTAATGGCATGTGCTTTGAGGCTTAAAAAACAATTAAATTAAGTATTTGCCCAGATTGAGAAAGGGTAGCTATTTAAAAATAGAATCAGTTTATAGTATAAAATAAAAATATTCAAAATGAATAAGGTAAAAAGCTTACATGATCTGGGGCAAAGCATCTGGCTTGATTTTTTTGACAGGGAAATAATGACTAACGGTAAACTGCAAACGCTGAGTGATGAGGATGGATTGAGCGGCATTACTTCTAATCCTTCCATATTTGAAAAAGCAGTTACGAGCAGCGCTGATTATGACGAAGACATTAGAAAAATGTCTGCAGAACAAAAAAGTAATGAAGAAATATTCTTCGGTTTTGCAACCAATGATATTAAACGTGCGGCAGATATTTTGAAACCGGTTTATGAAGAAGCAAAAGGAACAGATGGTTTTGTAAGCCTCGAAGTTTCTCCCCATCTGGCCAATGATACAGACGGGACTATAAAACAAGCTATGCAATTATGGAAGGATGTAGGTCGCAAAAATGTAATGATTAAAATACCGGGAACAAAGGAAGGGTTACCTGCAATAAAAAAATGTATCAGCGAAGGAGTGAATATTAATATCACTTTATTATTTGGGTTAGACCGTTACAGGGAAGTTACAGAAGCCTATATTTCCGGGCTTGAAGATCGTTTAAAAAACAATCAACCTATTGATCACATTTCATCCGTTGCCAGTTTTTTTCTGAGCCGTATAGATGTTATGATTGACCCGATTCTCAAAGAAAAGAAATTAGATAAATTAGTTGGAGAAGTTGCCATTGCTTCTGCAAAAAAAGCTTATGAAATTTATAAAGAAGTTTTCTTTAGTGAACGCTTTAAAAATCTTGAAAAGAAAGGGGCAAAAAAACAAAAGGTTTTATGGGCAAGCACCAGTTCCAAAGATCCATCATTCAGTGATGTGAAATATGTGGAAGCCCTAATAGGCCCAAATACCATTAACACGCTTCCATTAGAAACCATTGATGCTTTCCGCGATCATGGCAAAGCAATAAGCCTTCTGGAAAATGACCTGACTCATGCAAGCAAGGTGTTGCAGCAATTAAAAGCTAATGGAATAAATATTGCTGATATCACACAAAAACTGGAAGCAGAAGGAGTTGAGAAATTTAATAAAGCTTATGATGCATTATTGAAAGCTATTGAGTCTAAGAAAAATAAAGCAATGGCATAAACAACTTATAAGAAAATTATTCTGATAGCAGTTCAAAAAATATTTATTTAAAAATCATGAAATGAAAAGAATTGCGATTAATGGTTTTGGCCGTATCGGAAGAGCGGCTTTAAAAGTTATTATGAATACTTCAGAAATGGAAGTGGTTGCTATCAATGATTTATTATCTATTGAAAATGCTGCGTATTTGCTAAAGTATGATAGTGTTTATGGACGATACGATAAAGAGGTGAAAGTTCATGATGGGCATCTTCATGTTGGCGATAAAAAGATAAGTTACCTTTCTGTGAAAAGCCCTGCTGATTTACCCTGGAAGGATCTTAACGTTGATACGGTAATTGAAAGCACGGGTATTTTCACGAACCGCGAAGATGCAGAAAAACACATTCTCGCAGGAGCTAAAACGGTTGTTATTTCGGCGCCTACTAAAAGTGTGGATACGCCAACAGTGGTGCATGGAGTAAATACAAAAGACGGGAAGACAAATATTTTTTCATGTGCAAGCTGCACCACGAATAACGTTAGCCCTGTTATTGAAATCATAGGTCGGAGAATTGGAATTAAAAAAGCAATTTTAAATACGATCCATGCTTATACCGCCTCGCAATCTATAGTTGATGGGCCATCTAAAAAGAAGCCAAGAATGGGCAGGGCTGCGGCTATGAACCTTATACCTGCTTCAACAGGAGCAGCAATTGCCACCATTAAAACATTGCCACAATATAATGGAAAATTTGACGGCATCGCCATTCGCACACCGGTAGTAGTGGGTTCTATTTCTGAAATTACTTTTGTTGCGGATCGCACCACTTCCGCGGAAGAAATTAATAAAATTTTAAAAGAAGAAGCTGCAACGGAGCGCTATAAAGAAGTGGTTTCTGTTTCAAACGAACCGTTGGTTTCAACGGATATAATTCAAAGCACATTCGCAGCAATTGTTGATATGGAAATGACCCGGGTTGTTGACGGAGATCTTTGCAAGATAATGGCCTGGTACGACAATGAATGGGGGTTTACCAACCAAATGATCCGCCAGATAAAAGAGATTTAATATCCTAAACCATAAAAGTAGCATGAAAAGTGATCAACTTTATCCGAAGGCAAGCCCGGAATTATCTCAAAAAAGAAATTCTTTATCGCCGGAAATAGCGGATGCCTTTCGCAATTTCAGCAAAGCAGTTTTTAAAGAAGGAGCCTTGCCAGAAAAAACAAAACAGTTAATCGCTATTGCCGTTGCGCATGTAACCCAGTGCCCTTACTGCATCAGAAGCCATACCGCGCTTGCAGTAAAGAAAGGAGCGAGCCCCCAGGAGATTATGGAAGCCGTTTGGATAGCAGCCGAAATGCGTGCTGGCGGGGCTATAGCGCATTCCAACATTGCATTAGACGAATTGGAACCGGCTGAAAAATCATGAGTACGATAATGATAGATGCTTTGATTTTATAAATTAAATAAAAAGGAGGAAACACAAATGAATGAAAAAAAAGTAACCGGCTTTATTGCACAACAAGATTGGCTTGACACCGCTAGCGATGCGGTTCAACCTGCTATTATTAATGCTTTTAAAGCCGGCGGCGAAACTGGTAACGGCATTAAGAATTTTCTTCACGGAACCTGGCTAGGCCACCCGCTTCATCCCGTAATAACAGATGTCCCGATAGGCGCATGGACTACCGCCGCCGTATTAGATGGATTGGAACTATGCGGCGAAAAAAAATATTCGCGAGGTGCAGATGCGGCTGTTGCTGTTGGGCTTGTAGGTGCAGTAGGTGCAGCAGTTACAGGTCTCACAGACTGGACAGGAACCACTAAAGAAAGGCGTAAAATAGGCATGATGCATGGCATATTAAATGTGGGTGCCACAACGCTATACCTCACTTCTTTTCTACTGCGCAAACGAAAGGGTTCCCGCGGAACTGCCATTGGCTTGTCAATGCTTGGCTATGGTATATCCGCCGCTGCCGCGTATCTCGGCGGGCATCTTGTTTATAACGAACAAACCGGCGTTGACCATACGGCTACCGCGGCAATGTATCCAAAAGATTTTGTAGTAGTAATGGACGAAAAAGATTTGTCCGATAATTCAATGAAGTGTGTGCAGGCAGGGGAAATTCCGGTTTTGCTGGTTAGACAAAACGGTAAAATTTATGCACTTGCCAATACCTGCTCTCACCTTGGCGGCCCACTTAATGAAGGCGAACTGCTTGATGATTGCAGTGTAAAATGCCCGTGGCATGGCTCTATCTTTTCTTTAAAAGATGGCCGTGTTTTAAGCGGTCCAGCTACAGAGCCTGAGCCAAAGTTTGAGGTGCGGGTTAATAATGGCCAGATAGAAGTCAGATTGGCGAATACGGAAATTCCTAAAAATAATTAGAGGAATGGGAAGGAAAAAAGCCAGGTGATCTTTCTTAAATGTATTTTATATCTAAAATTTTACAATCATGGCAATCAATAAAGTAAAGCTCAAAAGCAAAAAAGAAGTAGCCTCCGGCACAATGGAATTCCGGTTTGATAAGCCGAAAGGATTTACTTACAAAGCGGGGCAGTTTGCCGATTACACGCTCATCAACCCAAAAGAAACTGACGCGGAAGGAAATGTACGGGGATTTTTTTTATCAAGCGCCCCTTATGAAGACGATGTTATGTTTACCACCCGAATGCGGGATACCGCTTTTAAAAGGGACATGCATAAAATGGATATTGGCACAGAGGTTAACTTCGATGCACCTTATGGCTCATTTACCTTGCAAAATAATACGAAGATCCCTGCCGTTTTCCTTTCGGGCGGTATTGGCATTACACCCGTAAGAAGCATTATATACAAGCCACTCACGATAAAACGGAACACAAAATATTTTTTTTTTATGCCAACAAAACGCCTAAAGACGCTGCTTATCTTGATGAATTAACAAAGGCACAAACTGTAAATGCCAACTATCAATTTGTTGCATCAATGACAGATGAAGAAGGTTCTAAAGACTGGAAAGGCGAAAGAGGTTTTTTTACAACAGAGATGTTGCAAAAGTATATTGGCGATTTAAGTATACCGGTTTATTATATCTCCGGACCTGCGTCTATGGTGAGTTCTATTCGAAAAACGCTTAGCGAATCTGGCATTAATGATGATAACATCCACACAGAAGAATTTACAGGTTACAAATAAATTGTAAAAGAAATCTGAAATAACTTTGGCTGCGTTGTCCAACTCTTTTGTTTAATAAATTACTTTTTACGGGTCAATGCTTTTCCATAGTGATGTACTATTGCAGGTTCACCTGGATGGTGATCATGCTGCTCAATTGAATACTCGGTGTTATCTGCATTGGTCCCTTTTTTGAATATACTTTTTACAGTTCCATGCCCGATTGCGCTGCGGTAATGATAGGTAACTTCGGTACCTGCTGGAATTGTTTCAAATTCCTTCTTTGTTGCTTTATTTGTTGCGTTTTTTGTTGCCATGATATTGTTTAGATTAATTTATTATTTTATTTTATTTAAAATATTTTATTGTGTACCCCCTCTTATTTTAGCAACTTCTGCTGCTGTAACCACGCCACTTTTATTGCCCCAGGAATTTCTTTCGTAGGTTAAAATGTTGGCAATATCATCATCACTAAGAGATAATTGAGGCATGATGCCATTAAAATTATGACCATCAACGATGATGTTTCCACTTAATCCATGAAGTACAATACCAATGCCTTTATCTGGTTGTTTCATAAAATAATCTGATTTAGCCAAGGGCGGAAAAGCATTGGGTACTCCCTGCCCGTTAGCCTGGTGACAAGAAGAGCAATTAGTTGTAAAAAGTGTTTGTCCTAATTTCATACGTTCTTCCATACTTCGGACAGGAGCCGCTGTTGTAGCTGTTTCTGCACTTTTTTCCGGATTACTTCCTGGTATAAATACACTGTATTGCTGTTTGCCTGAAAAGATGGATGAATCTTCTGGCCCGGTAACTTTTATTTGAGCCATAGCGCCTTTCATAGAGCGAAATATTGAATGGTCTATAATGGTGTAAAGGCCTGGCACTTTACAGGTAAAATCAAGAATAGTAGCGCCGCCGGCAGGGATGAGCGTTGTGGATACATTATGATTCACCAAATCTCCTCCCTCTACATGAACGCTATCAAAAACTTCTCCGATAATATGAAAAGAAGAAACTAAATTAGGACCAGCATTACCAACATACAGCCGTACGGTTTGCCCTGTTTTTGCCTGCAAAGCTTTATCGCCCATAGCGGAGCCTACAGAGCCATTAAATATTACATAATCGGGCTGCTCTTTTAGAGCTTTATCCATATCGAATTGCTGCAGGCCGGTATCGCCATAATTTCCTTTTGTGTAAACTTCGCTTTGCATAATATAGTACTCTTTATCAACGGGCGCAAGCCCTGCCTTTGGTTCTACCAATATCAATCCATACATGCCATTAGCAATGTGCTCACCAACAGGAGGTGTGGCGCAATGATAGATGAATAATCCCTGATGCAAAGCCTTAAACGAAAACTTTGAAGTATGGCCGGGCGCTGTCATAGAAGCCTCGGCGCCACCACCAGGGCCAATTGCAGCATGCAAATCAAGGTTGTGAGGCATTTTACTGCTGGAGTCGTTGCTGAGATAAAATTCTACTTCATCGCCCAATCGCACACGGATAAACTTACCCGGCACTTTGCCTCCGAAAGTCCAGAATTCGTATTGCACGCCATCAGCCAATCGCATAACTTTTTCAGTCACTTCTAATTTTACAATTACTTTTTCCGGAGCAGTATAACTTATTGGCGGAGGTATATTGGGAGCATCTGTAAGTGTAGCGTTATATTTACCTATTATCCTATTGTCGGCAGGTGTTGGTTTGGAAGAATTGGTGCAGTTGCTAAAAATTACAGAAATCAATAATAAGGTAAGGGTGTTTTTTAAATAAAAGGGTTTCATTACAGGTTAATTTTTTTCTTTAAAGATTTTATTATTCATCTGTTATATTCTCGCTATAAATTTTTTAATAGATTGAAATTTTCTTCTTTACAAAAATTGCTCCTGTTTTATTGCTTTTGTTTTATTGCCAATAGTTGGAAGAATAATTTTCCTGATTCATCTCAACAATTGAACATAAGCCAATTTCACAATTGGAACTCCTTTTGCGATGATACATTTTTATGAAAATCAATGGGCGAATCATTTAATTATTATTATAGCTGCTATCACATTAGTTGTTTTTCTAGTCAGGCAAAATTGGAATGATAAAAGAAATTTTGAGCACCGGATGAATAAAGATTATTACTGTAAATGGATTTTATGCCAAAAGTATTAAAGATGAACGAAGAAATAGATAAAACCGTTTGGACTATTGGCCATTCTACCCGCACACTTGAAGAACTAATTGACATGTTACATTCATTTAAAATTGAAATGGTAGCGGATATCCGTAGTTATCCCGGCTCACGCCGTTATCCGCAGTTTAATAAAGAAGCGTTGGAAATTTCTTTACCCGAAAATAACATTCAATACATTCATCTTAAAGAATTGGGTGGAAGAAGAAAAGTAAATCCTGATTCAAAAAATACTGCATGGCGGCATATTGCTTTTCGTGGTTATGCAGATTATATGGAGACTGATGCATTTAAAGAAGGAATAAAAGATCTTGAAGCGATTGCATTACAACAACGTACGGCTTATATGTGTTCAGAAGCAGTGTGGTGGCGCTGTCACCGCTCAATGGTTTCTGATTATTTAAAAGTGCACGGCTGGAAAGTGATGCACATTATGGCAGTAGCAAAAGAAGAAGAGCATCCTTACACAGCGCCTGCAAAAATTCTACATGGTGAATTGAGTTATGAAGCAGGAGAGGAGTTGAAAGCTTAATAGGTTTGGTTAGATATCGGTATTTTAGGTACTTGCCAGCAAGTCAAAATATTCATCATCTTCATTTTTACCGCCGAAACCTTTGCCTATACTTTTATGCGATTCTAAAAACTCAATAGCGCTTATCCATTTTACCATTTTATAACCTAATTGATTTTCTACGCGAAGCCTTAATGGTGCGCCATGTTGTAAAGGAAGCGGTTGATAATTCATTTCCCATGCCAGGATAGATTTTGGTTTCAGGCAATTGTCCAATGTATTGGTATCATAATAAAACCCACCATACAAGCCTTCACCAAAAGAATAAAATGCTAGAGTAGTTGCATTGGAGTAAGGCTTTACTAAATCTACAATTTTGCTTATGGGAATGCCACCCCATTCTGCAATGCCCGTCCAGCCTTGTATGCAACTATGCATCGTAATAGTCTCTTCTTTATTAATTTTTTTTAAATCATCTAAAGAAAGTTCTATTGGATTTTCTACAAGTCCATAAATTTTAAGTTTATAATCTTTAAAATTATTTTCTGCCAGATCTTTCCATTCTTTTGAAGAAGGCATTTTGCCATTAGGCCAGAAATAAGGAGAAATATCTTCTTTCTTAAAAAAAGATTTTGGTTTGAATTTATTTATGGTTTTACGCCATAAGGTTTCGTTTATGTTTTTCTCAAGAAACTGGAGTGCTCGTTGTTTGCGCCACGAGAGCCAATGCGCCAGCATATTAAAAGCAATTACGAATAAAACAATTATAATTCCTGCCACTAACCCTGTATAGTCATTATCATTATTTTTATTCAGCATTAAATGGTTCATGTTTTTTCTAAGCCCGGTTAAAGCCACCAAAGCCACATGAACTATTATAAAAATTACATAAGCCAGCATTATTAAGAAATGAAAGGAACGTGCTGTTTGGCGA
>JBBSBD010000123.1:0-16855 GCA_038251675.1 Chitinophagales bacterium
AATGTGAGCAACAATACACTGAATAAAGCTTTGAAGAGCAACAAAAGGATTACCACGAAACCAACAATGCCCGCGGCTATCCATACTTTTTTTGAATAAGATAATTTGTCTTGAGATTGTTCGGTGTCTATTTCAGGCATATATAATAATGGGTTATATGTTTTAATCAGCCGGTAATGAATGGTTGTATGTTGCCACCTTACTCACAAAGATTGTGCTTGTTATTGCCTTGAAAAGAAAATGACATCAATATTCAAAATCGCTTCTTATAAATGGCAACCATTACAACAAAATATGCAAAAAGAAAAGCCGGCTTAAAGATTATAAACTTAGTGAATGCATAAAAAAAAATGCTCAAATGAATAGATTAGGTCTCAACAATAGGAATAATGGATTTTTAGATAGGAGATCATTGCTTATGAAATCATTCTTATGCAGCTTTACTCTTTTGCTTTTTACATGAAAATATAATTTCAGCGGAATAAAGATTCGCTCGTAAAAGACAAGAATCATGACCAGGAAAATTTATACGAACCAAGAGATATGGCATAATTTTTAATATGGATCTATTAAACACTTTGACATGAAAAAAGCTAATACGAAAACAAACAACAAGGTAAAAGAAAGTAATAGCAAAAATGATAAAGAACACGATAAAAAAACTATCACCAAAGAGCATAGAACAGGTACTGACGAATACGATTCAGGGCTGGATCCTAAAAGAGATGATTACCGCAGTAGAAAATATAAAGGTGATTAACACAGATCATTATTAAGTGCTGTGATAACAACTTACAAAGCGATACTTTCAAGGCGATAAAGACACCTTATCGTTAATAATTTCTATGTTTATAGAAGAAAAATTATACCAGCTTAAAGCTAAAGAGATTAGTGGGCATACAGAAAAAAAAACATTACGTATCACTGTCGCGGCTGCATTTTCACAATAGGAACTGTAAATGATAAAAGAACTATTCTCTAACTGGTTTGTGAGACACAAACTGCGGCGAAGAGAATAATTGTTTAATAACCCACCAGGAAGAGTTAGCAATGTATATGAGTTATTATTGAACGGCGCATAAAATAAGTATTGTACAAGGATCCAAAAATTGTTTTTTTATAGATCATAATATTATTTACTCAATCCTTAAATCAAAAGCAATGAAGAAGAAAAACAAAGACAATTTTTTTGAACGGTTTGCTAACAAAGTAAGCATCGCTACCGGCAGCACACCGGCTATTCTTATCGCTTTCGCCCTGGTGATCATTTGGGCAGCGACAGGCCCTGTTTTTCATTATTCTGAAACGTGGCAATTAGTGATCAATACAGGCACAACTATTATTACTTTCTTAATGGTTTTCCTCATACAAAAATCACAAAATAAAGAGTCAATGGCCGTGCAGCTAAAGCTTAATGAAATAGTTGCTGCCAGCGAATATGCGAGTAACAGAATGGTAGATGTTGAAGACCTCACGGAAGATGAGTTGAAGGCTATAAGGAAATATTACTCGAAGCTTAAAATTTTAGCGCAAAATGATCAATCACTTCAAAAATCACATTCGATAGAAGAAGCCGAGGATAAACACAACATTAAAAATGAAACGCGTAGGAACACTTCAAAAAAAACACAAAGTAAGCGTGCAAAAACCGCTTGAACGTAAACCAGGCGATGCAATCACCGGCATTGTAAAGTGAAGTTTTATTCACAAAACCTATTGTACATAATAGGTTTCATTGGCATGGTATTATATGCCTTTTATCATAACCTTCACCTTAAAAATTTTAAATTATGTTTTACCACGTTAAGGAACTTCAGTTCAATGCACGGGTATCAAAGCCCGATCCTGCATTTGCAACATTATTATTAGAACAGTTTGGCGGCGCTAATGGGGAATTAGCTGCCGCACTCCGTTATTTTGCTCAAGCATTTGGGGCGAAAAATCCCTACCCCGACAAATACGATTTGCTTATGGATATCGCTACAGAAGAATTTAGCCACCTTGAAATAGTAGGCGCTACTATCCAAATGCTACTGACGGGAATTAACGGCGATCTTAAAGATGCGGCAGAAAATTCCGAGATCATGCAATTACTCGATGGCAAGCCGGCAAAGGAACAAATGATACATCGCGGGATGATAGCACCCCAGCTTTTTGTAGATAGTGCTGGTGGCCCTTGCTATACAAATAGCCAGGGAGTACCCTGGACGGCAGCTTACATCAACGGCGATTGCCAGGGTGAACTTACGTCAGACTTGAGGTCGGATATGGGTGCTGAAACAAAGGCCAAAATGATGTATGAGTATTTAATTCAGTTTACTGATGATCCTTATGTGAAAGAAACCCTTCGCTTCTTAATGACCCGGGAGGTAGCGCATTATCAACAATTCGAAGCCGCTCTTAATACCATTAAACCCAACTTCCCGATGGGCACATTGCAAAGCGACCCACGCTATAGTAATTTGTATTTTAATTTTTCAAGTGGCAATGAAGCACGCGGCCCATGGAATAAGGGGAAGAGCTCACAACTTGGTGAAACATGGCAGTACATTGAGGATCCCATTCAGCATGTGTTAGATACCAACAGCCTTGTAAATCAAAAAGCCGAAGGCACTGACAGAACAGAAAAAGAGGTACGCAGTATGAATAGTAAGCTCGGTAAGGAAAAAAAGCAATTGGTAAACAGTGCTGCACCGATGGGGGCATTACAATGGAACGGTTCTCTATCAGGAGCTGAAGTAAATGGTTCCGCAAAGAAGCAGCAGCTAACTAACGGAAAGCAATCGAATGGCAAATCAACAGCTAAAGCAAAAAAATAAAACACAAAATTCCGCACATGCGCATCAGTTAGAAATTATTTACTACACTGATCCGCTTTGTTGCTGGAGTTGGGCGATGGAACCACCATTACGCCGTCTTGTGTTTGAATATTACGGGCAGATCAATTGGCGGTGTTCCATGGGAGGATTACTACCAGGATGGAATGCTTATAACGATGAAATAAATTCTGTGACGAAACCGTTGCAAATGGGTCCGCTTTGGATGCATGCACAGGAAGTTTCGGGAATGCCTGTTGATGCTGCGATTTGGAAAAACGACCCGCCTTCCTCTTCCTATCCCTGTTGCATAGCCGTAAAATGCGCAAACCTTCAATCCCCTGAAGCGGGCATTCGATATTTACGATTGCTAAGGGAGGCAATTATGATACACGGCAAAAATATTTCAAGAGAAAACATACTCCTCGAAATAGCGGGCTACTTATCTGTAGAGTCAGGGTACGGTTTTGACCTCGCAAAGTTTAAAGCAGATATGAAAAATGGAAAGGGACTGGAAGCCTTCCGGACTGACCTGCATGAAAGGCAAAGAAACGAGATCACCCGTTTTCCGACGCTTATAATTAAAGGCTCATTAAATAAAGGTGTAATACTAACCGGTTATCGTCCCTATACTATGTTGGTTGAAGCATTGCAGCATGTAAATCCGCAGCTTGAAAAGACGCGATCAGCCATAGACGAAGAAGCATATAAGTCATTTTGGGGCAGCCTGACTGTTCGTGAAGCCGAAGAAATTAGTAAAGCCTGATCACCTGTTCCTTTGCATTACCAGGTTTTATTTATTCCAATAAATAGAAATTGCAAAACCGTTAATTAAGTTGCCTATCATGATCAACTCCGTAAAAGAACGATTAATAAAATTATTATAATGGACAAATTATTTTACGACGATTTCGAAAACATGATACGCATTTTTATCTCGGCACCTATCATTTATCTTTTGGTAGTAGGCTATATCAAATTAATGGGTAAGCGAACTACTTCACAAATGAACAGCTTCGACTGGATTGTAACCGTAGCAATGGGTTCTATTGTAGCCTCCGTAGTCATGCTAAAAAATGTTCCTATTGTAAACGGAGCCGTAGCAATTTTTACATTGATGGGCTTACAATTTATTATTACAAAACTAATGGTGCATTTTAAAGTCTGGAAGAAGCTTATCCGTGCCACGCCTGAGCTTTTAGTCTTTGAGGGCAAATTTATTGATGAAAACATGATAAGTGAAAGGATGGTACGCTCAGAAATATATGCAGCCATACGTGAAAGCGGTGTGCATGGTATAGGTGAAGTTTACGCCATAGTATTAGAAACCGATGCAACGCTGAGTGTGATAAGCAAAGATAAAAAAAACACTCCCTTATCTTTAATAGATGTGGATGGCTTACCTGCAGAACTGGAGAATGCATTGGAAAGGGATAAAGAAAAACTTGACTTTCGGGGGTAGCCTCGCCGTCTCAGAATACTTTATGATCATCCTTTTTTGACCATGAATACTTAAAGAAGTATATGAACAGAAACCTGGTAATACTAAACGTGCATGTAGCCCCTTCGTTTTAATCTTCTAAATAAACTTAAAGTTGTTCTTTTAAATAGACTTTAAATTCACATACCTGGCCGCGCCCGCTCTCAACCGAAATATGTCCAAATCCTTTATGCGCATGGTCACTTCTACGAAGGTTATAATTACCCCATTTGTTTTACCGTTTCTCTGTATTATTATGGCAGTGTGTTCATTTGTAACTATTGTAAGTCTGTTGTTTGAATTTCCTTTTCGAGAGTCTTTCGTGATTTAATTAATTTTTTTATGTTTTCTGGTAATGATGGGAAGCGAAAACTATTGGTGATTTCAAATATTGATTTACTGATATCCTCCATTGACAGGTAAATGGTTTCAAAGCTGAAGGAGGATATTTACCGAGTATAGAAATTTTGTCACAAAATAAATAACTATTGCTATTTTATAAATAACAAAACGTCAGTTTGCGTTGACAAATTGAACAATAACTAATATCGGCATAATTTTTATAATGTCTTAATTACTATTAATGAGTTGCTGTAGCAAGCATTTACTGCTATTAAGATTCATTTTGTTTAACTGGTTCCATAAATTATTTTATTCATCAAAACTCTTTGACTTATGAAATATTTATTACGACCCCTTACAAAAAGAATGATAGAACAATTAATCTCAGTACGGCAAATGGAGCTGTCAGAATCTCCCGGAGAAATAGCCTTAAGCCATCACTTTAAAAATTCGCTTGGAGGTCTCTTTCGTCGTGGTTTTATTGATACAAAAATGGTAAAGCACGGGGATAAACAACTTATGAGAATTTACCTGACGGAGAGTGGCATCATTTTTTTGAAAAATTACAATTGCCACAATGAAAATTTTGATTGATCCCAGTGTATTAACAAACTCAAAATGCCATTGATGTTGCCACCAATTTAGAGGACTTTTTTGGTGTACTAACACATTCTTAGGAAAATATAGACGCCTTACGTTTTGTATTCAGAATCGTCATGCCGTTTGCTTTACCTACCCAGCAATTGCCTCCGGGGCAAAGTGTCCTTCTTCCACCATTCAAAATGCTTCCCCGTCATATAATTATCGGAAAGAGTGGTAAAATATCACTATTATTTTTCTAAATTTTATATTCACAAAATGAAAATAAGACTTTGCAATACAAGCCATCTGGCATGGTATTTATTGATTTAAAAATTATTATTAATCATAAAAATAACAAACATGAGTACAACAAAATCTAAAACAGCCAAAGCTTCTCAAAGCAAATCTGCTTCCGCAGGAAAGGCCGCTTCAGACAGCATGCTTAAAGAATTTTTTATTGATGAATTAAAGGATATTTATTGGGCAGAAAAACACCTTGTAAAGACTTTACCTAAAATGAAAAAGGCTGCCACCTCCGCCGAATTGCGAGATGCATTTGACGAGCACCTAGAAGTAACCAAGACGCATGTAACAAGGCTTGAGCAGGCTTTTGAAAATCTGGGCAAAAAAGCACAGGCAAAAAAATGTGATGCGATGGAAGGAATTACTACCGAGGGGGAAGGAATCATTGAAGAAACAGAGGAAGGCACCAGCACCCGCGACGTGGGTTTAATTCTCGCTGCACAAAAAGTGGAGCATTATGAAATTTCCACTTATGGCGGTCTTCATCAACTTGCCGTTACTTTAGGGTTGGATGAAGTTGCGGAACTACTTTCTCAAACGCTTGAAGAGGAAAAAGAAGCTGATGAAACTTTAACTAGCATCGCAGAAAATAATATTAATTATCAAGCCGCAGAGGAAATGGAAAAATAATATCGTGTTGTATATTGATTTTCGAATATTTGGTTCAGTTTAGGAATTGCCGTGCAAGCGGCAGTTCTTAAACTTCTATTTCAAATTGTGGAACTGCGCACAAGGTTTTAGGTTTATATTAATTGACAATCCTTACGCCTCATCTCCTTAAAAAGGAAGTATTTCTTTAACCCGTTCAGAGATTTTAAAAAGTCAGCTTAAGTTAATGAATGCTAATCAAAGTTCTACTATCCATACACTTACTGAGCCGGGTGTAACATAAAATTCTCCCCACCCATCCTGGTTTATGGATACTTTCGCAGGGTGCTTTTGCAGGAAATCTATGAATATCTTCCCGACAAACTTCTTCCCCACTTCCATATTCTTGACGCCTTCACTGCCGTTTGATAAAATTACGGCACAGCCTGAATTCGGATTTTCATCCAATCCCTCCCGCGTCCAGCCTATGCAGTTTGGATGATCGAAATAATCTCTTTGCAACCCGTATGAATAATTTTTTCTCGCAACAATTAACTTATCCAGGTTTTCACATACATCCAGGAAAATTTCATGGTCGGATCCATCTTTGCCCTTGTCTGTATAATGCGCTCCATATAAGTCCGGGTAAAAAACACAAGGATAACCTCCCTCCCTTAGTAAAATAAGAGCATACGCCAGGGGTTTAAACCACTTCTCCACCGGCGCTTCTAAAGATTGCAATGGTTGTGTATCGTGGTTATCGACAACGGTTACAGCCAATAATGGTTTTACAGATACTAGTGTGTCGTTAAAAATTTCCGAAAGATTATAGCCATTACCTGCTAAGGAAGCAGCATGAAAATTATGATGAAGCGACGAATCGAAGAGTGACATTTTTCCTTCGGTAGCCTCTATGTATTTTAAAAGCAATGGTAACTTTCCCGGTGCCCAGTATTCACCTACAGCAAAAAGATCGGGCTTTATATTTCTGAGATGATATAGCCATTCGCTATAGAATTTATGTGAAATGTGTTTGACAGCATCGAGCCTTACACCATCAAAATGCACCTGGCTTAAATACCATTCGCCCCATCTTTTTAATTCATCTCTTACTGCCGGATTTCTGAATTCAATATCATTGTACATAAGATAATCATAATTACCTTTTTCTGTGTCAATTACTTCCTCCCAGCCATCACCATAGTCATTCATGATGCTAAATATTGACGATTCCTGCAAGTCTGCTGCATAATCAACACCTGAGAAACATCTAAAGTCCCAGATAAAATCAGAATATTTTCCTTGCCTGCCGGGAAAAGTAAATTTTGTGTACGCCTTAATATCGAATGGTTCACTTATAAATTTCGTTCGGTCATCCCGATCTACACGCATCACTTGTATAAGCTCGGTTTCATCGCCGCCTGCCTTGTGATTCAGCACTACATCGGCATAAACCAATATACCATATTGGTGTAACGTTTCCACAGCTTCCATGTATTGCTGCCTGGTGCCATACTTGGTTCTCACCGATCCTTTCTGATCAAACTCGCCGAGATCGTAAATATCGTAAACGTCGTATCCTGCAGACAATGCACCCGCTGAAGACTTGTAAGAAGGGGGCAACCACATAGCGTTTATACCTAATGACGAAAGTTTTTCTGCTTCTTCCGCGGCATCATTCCATAATGTCCCATTCGTGTCACTATACCAGTGAAAGAACTGGATAATTGTTCCGTTAATCATTTCTTTTTACAATTACATTAATTTTCTATTCGGTAATTTTCGCGAGATAATGTCCTCGAATTAAGTCATCATCTCATAAAGGTTCCTTCAATACAGGCAGCTTAAATATTCTTCAATTTACCATGTCTTCATAAAAGTCTGCCAGAAAATTTATACGTATGGTTAACCATTTTCAGAGGAAATTGTTCTCAAATTAAATCGTTGTGTGGAAATAAATTCTCAACAACGTGTGGTGTCTGGTCAACGACAGTCTTCACGGGGAAACACAATTTACCAGGTGAATACAGAAATAATTTTTTAATAGCAGCCACTAACCTGTTAGTGGTTTAGTATACCTTCTATAATCCGGGAAGAAGCTTCTTCACAAAAATCAAGTCCCGAATAATCTGGGTTGTAGCCGCCAATGTAAGGAACTGCCATTATGTAAATACGCTGATTCAATGCGCCATATTCGTCAACCACCTGGAAATTATCGTTAATTGAAATCCCGGGAACTTTCAAAAAATATTTGCCATTATTATCTCTTACAATTTTATCAGGTTGTTGTTCTTCAAAAATTTGACCTTCTTTCTTACATTTGAATTGCAACAAGGCAGGGCTAACGGTTTTATTGGTCACCATACTTTTAAAAACAAATTCTTCATAAGAAAGATGTGGCTGACCAACACAATCAATAAATGTTTTATAATAGATAGATTCAGCCTCGTCATTTCCATTTGAATAATTATAAACGGCCCCGCCGTTTTCTACGGGCACTACATTGCTTTTTTGCCCTACGGGAATAAGTTCTAATAAGCCAGCGTCGTAAAGTGCAAGAATTTCCTTACATGAACTTTGGGGAACAAATGCAATAACCACCGATATCAAAGGCATTAATACGTTTTGAAGGCGATGCATGTCTTCGGCTGAAAAATGCTTGGCCGGATAATTCATGGCAAAGCTAAGTACGGCAAGCATTTCTTTCCAGTAAACGGGTTGCATTCGTTTAATTGATTTTTCTGCTTCAGCATACTCAGCTTTCAAGAGTTGAAAGGCATCTAATTGCTCACGAAGGCTTATCATATCTTCCACAAAGCTTTCAATGCTCATGTCTTTTATTCGTTCATAAAATGTAGGATCCTTTTCTATAAACGGCTCTTTAAAGTTTTTCTCAAACACATAATCCAATGAAAGAAAGCCATTGTTCTCAGCCATATTTTTTATAACTTTATCGGCACTCAACACTGAATCTTTTGAGAGATGAGAATCATCAAGGTGAACCCTTACAGCCGGTAAAAAGCCGTTCGTTGAATGCATAACGATCCGGAAGTTTTTGTTTTCTTCTGCTGGTTCAAAAGATACCATCCCATTTTCATCTGTTGAAAATTTTCCATTGCTACGGGCAACCGTCCTGATAGCGTCAATAGCAGTGAGCGAAGAACCTTTAATACCAATAGCGTGGTTTAAGCGAAGATCGAGTTTTGACGGAGGGTAAGGGGAATCAAAATAATCAGGGATAATTCCTTCATACTTTTTTGGCCAGTTGTGGCCTGTACATATTATAACACAATCAAACTGTTTACGATCATCTCTATCAGAATGAACAGAAACTTTACCTGCTTCGGGTTCATCCACAACATCCTTAACAATACAGTTAAAATGCACCATCGTATCAATACCTTTCTTTTTCGCTTCGGTTATTAGTGACGAAAACTGGTCAGAAAGATATTGACCAAACAGCAGCCGGGGCAACACTTTATACTCATTAAAATTTTCAGGATTGATGTCAAACTGCTTTAGGACGTCAACAGGTACTTGTTTTATCCATTCGTGTATGGGAGCTGCCAGCTCAGGTATTTCATTGTCTGATACATTTGTAACATGCTCTACGCCGGCCCCTTCCATACTGTAAGGCATGCCTGCGCCAAGCCGATTTTTTCTTTCAAAAATATCTATTTTAAAATCCTGGCGGCCGGCACCTGTTAGTCTCTTATACATGAACATTGCCGCAGGGCCTCCCCCAATGATGGCGAAGTGTGTATAATTGTTTTGTGTTTTCATAATTAGTATTCCCCGGGAGGCTATTGTTTCAGCGCCTTAAACAAGAGTTTGAAATAAAGAATTGTTGAATAATAAATCTTAAAAATACTGAGCACGTTACTTCAACCAATTATCAATAAGTTCTAAATATACCGGTAAAGCAATGGAAACATTATCGAGTTCATCTCTCGTAAACCACTTTAGTTTCGTATGTTCTTTTGAACAGTTAACAGGCTTCCCCTTATAATCGGTAACCATGTAAATATGGTATTTGAAAAAACCGGAACTCTCTTCAACAACATTCACAGAGGCCATTAGTTCAGCCTGTTTTATTTTAACCCCGGTCTCTTCATAAGTTTCTCTTTGTAAGGTTTGATAAGGATCTTCATTTTTTTTAGAACAGCCCCCCACTATATCCCACAATCCCGGGGCCCAGCTTTTTTTCTTTGATCGTTTTCCAAAAAGAAACTTATTTTTCTTCACTAAAAATGCCCCGGAACATAAATCTCTTTTCATATTTCATTACTATAACACTTGAATAATTTGATTGTTAGAATCCCTGTTATTTTCTTAAATAGTTCCACAATACCTCATAGATTTCAAGATCAAACAAATTGCATGCCTCACGTAATAGAAAGCGAGTTCATGCATTGTAACTGTGTTGAGTATATTAGATTGCCAAACCGCATGTTGTATGTTTGTGCTTGTCTTGGAAACAACTGCAACTATTAATGTTCAAATTTTATTAGTTCGCTATTATAGTCAATTGACACTTTAAAATATTGTAAAAAGGAACCACCAATTGCTCCTTTCACTACTTTATCCATTGAACCTATCATTCCTTTACTCCATGCTTCGTCTGGTCTTTTAGCGAACCAAACTGGTCCTGCTGTTAAATTTCCAACTTTAACTTGTGGTACTTCAATTATATCTGCTCCTGTCGATTCTCCTTTTTCAATAACTCTCCAATCAGGGTGTTGTTTATGCCAAATGTCAAATATACTTCTGGCTATGAAAGAGCCACCTGTTGCTTTTTTATTACCAAACTCTGTTTTACTATTTTCACCAAGTAATAAAGTTGCTCCTGTGTCAAAGAGAACATCAATAGTTTCTCCGTCAACTACAATTTTCATACTTGGATGCCCAAATCTTTTATTGCCTTCTCTGTCTTTTTTAAACCCAATTGGTTGAGTGTTTTCGTCCTTTGCGTTTGTAGAAATTGGCGTATTGACAAATAATTTACCTGATTTGTAATCAAAAGTCCATGCTTTATTAATGAAGAAAAATTGGCCTAAGAAAACATCATGTGGGACACATTTAGAAAATAAATCCATTCGTTCGCTTGTGTCTGGAATTTCAAAAAAAGGATAGTTTATGTCTGCTTTATAATAATTCCCAATTGTGGGATAAGGAATTTGCTTATTGTCGAATAAATCCTTTGCAAAGATAAAATTCGTTTTCTCACCTTTAATTTCAACATCTATAATCTTTGTTTCTAATTTTAATTTTTGCAGTGTTTTGTAGTAAATAGCTGTATAACCACCGCCTGTATCGCAAAATCCAACTATCGTGTCGTTGGTTATTGTAGGCATATTTAGAAAAAATCTACCGTCAATTAATTCTGATGGTAAATAAGTGGGTTTGGTTAATTCATCACTCACATTCTGTCCCAATCCCCTTAATGAAATTGCAATACAAAAAGAAATAAAAATAATTTTCATATTCAAGTATTTAATTGTTAAATAGTCTGTGTGCATGACCTACAAACGTTTACGAATTTCTGCAGGCGGGATTTTAGCATTCCTTCTGCCCGGAACCGTTGCTAAATTTATAATAAAAAGTTCATCGTAAATACTTTCGCTCAACAAAGAATTTTCTGCCCGTACTATAACTAAAGCATGCACCAATGCTCATTGTTAGCACTTCAGCCCCGCTTGCACAAAACAGATGTTATAGCCAGTGTTGGTTAGTACTCTTTTAGATTTAGTCCTTTGTCTTTAAACTGATTGAATAATATATTCGTGAAAAGAGGAAAAGACATTAACTGAAATGCTTTATTCCTCAACCAAATGCCAAAATTACTTTTTGGAACAAAAAATTTTGCAAATGATTGTGCCGATTTTTGTTTCTTTTCCATAAAAGGTTTCAACAATTTTTCATATTCTTCATATGCTGTTTTGTGGTTTCCATTGGCGAGTTTTAATTCTCCGGCAAGAATATAAGCACCCACCATTGCAAGCGTCGAACCTTTACCTGATAATAATGAAGGGCAGTCACAGGCATCTCCTACCAAAGAAACTCTTCCTTTGCTCCATTGGTCCATTTTAATTTGACTAATTGGATCAAAATAGAAATCCGAAGTTGTATCAATTTTTGAAAGTAAGTCTTCACATTTCCATCCTGCATCTATAAACTCATTTTTTAAAATTTGCTTTTGTTTTTCAATGTCGTGATGCTCATAATTTAATTTTTGAGGAGATGTAAAAATGAATAATGCCGCAGCTTTTTCTTCATTTATGGAATAAACAGCTACTTGTTTATTGGGTATATTAAACATTGAAAATGCCCTACCGTTTTTTGAAAAATTATCTATTGTAAAAGAGGAAGTATAATAGCCGTAATATTTTTCAAATTGAGATTCTTCGCCAAAAATTAATTTCCTGACATTAGAATGCAAACCGTCTGCACCTACAAGCAAGTCAAACGAACGAATTAAACCGCTTTTAAATGTTACAAGTACTTTTTCTTCATCTTGTTCAATTTGTTTTATCGAGTCGCCAAAAATAATTTCGGTTTCTTTGTCAAGACTTTTGTAAATAATTTTTGCCAGGTCGCTACGAAGTATAGTGAATGCCCTGTTTTTAAGAACTTGCTTGATTTTTTGATAATGCATACTACCTTTTTCAATATTGTCTTTATCAACAAATGCAACATTTGAAATATTAAGGTCAGCCTTTTCTAAATCAGAAATAATGCTCATTTTTTCAGCAACATCAAATCCTGCACCCATAAAGTCAATTGCATATCCACCTTCACGTAATGTAGGCGAAATCTCAATTATAGTTGGATTAAAACCAAATTTCTTTAACCAAAATGCAAGTGTTACACCAGCAATTCCAGCTCCGGAAATTAACAGATTCTTATTGTTCATTTTTTAGAATTTTTGAATATTTAGTAAGTAATGCTTTTTCTAGTTTATCGAGAGGAAATTCCTTCTTAAAAAATAGAAATAATGTAAAGCTATTCCATCCATTAACGCACCTAATTGATAAGCTTCCATTTCAGCATTTTTAACACCGCCAGCTTTAAATGTTTGTATCAAATCTTGCGTTAGTAACATAAAAATTTGCCTTAAATTCAGTATCACTTTTTCTGAAATCGCTTTCTGAGTAATTACTGGCATTACAGTTTGCCAGAACTCCGACTTTTCTCTTAATAACTTAAAAGTTGTTTTTATTATAAGACTTATTTTTAAAGAAGGGTTTTGAGTATTTAATATTTGCTGTGAAAACTCAGACATTTCCAAAAGGATTTGGTCTATGATGTGCTTGAGAAGTTCTTCTTTTTCCCGAAAAGTAATTGTATAATAAACCTTTTGAAATATTAGCTCGCCTGGCAATTTGCTCAATGGTTACATTGAGGTATCCAATTTCTATGAAGAGTTTCGCCGCCGCATTAACTATATTTTCAATGCTTGCCTGGCGGACTTGCTCATTTTTATTTTTTTCTTTCGGGGACATTTATTGACTGACTGATTAGTCAACAAATGTATAATCCTGTTTTTACTGAAACAAATGTTTTATATATAATATTGATTGGGTCTGAATAATAATTGTAAAATTTATTGCGCCCAACGTAAAGCATTTGCGATGCCACGGCAATTACGAACTGTCAGCCCGGAACAAATGCTTAATCGAAAAACTTAAGTTGAAGATAACACAAATGCTCAATAGCGTATTGTCTGCCGGAACAAAAGCTGCTAAAGGATTTGCAGAAGTTTATTCCGTCAGCCATGCTATTGCAAACGCAACTGTTGGCAGTAGCTTTAATTCACTTATTTAACTTCGACTAAATAAACCTTTGCAGACTTGTTGCCATTATTAATAACCATATGTGTTTCCGCTTCACTCCAAAATGCGGTTCCTGCTTTCATATCAAAATCCTGCGTTTTTCCGTCAGGCATTATCAGTCTTGCCTTGGCATCTGTAAGAAAAATGGAAAGATGTGCAGGGTGGGTGTGCTTTCTTTTACCGCACACATCTTTCCCCGGTGTGCTTACATACTCTGTCACCTTTACTTTATCATTTTCAAGGATTACTTTAATAGTATCTATTGGGGTACTGTTTTGTTGGCTCTTTCCACAAATAGCAAAACCTAACAGGCAGATAGCAGATAAAAATAAATGTTTCATAAAAGAAGTTTTAGTAATGAATAATGTCATGCTAAAACTATTTTGAAAAGCTAAACTTCATTTTGCTCAAACGTTCAAAAATTTTTCTTTTTGGCATAGAGCTTATTTATTAACAGAAATTATTTCATAATGGGGTCATTCGCCCTTCTCCGATATTGAAGTGGAGACAAACCATACTTTTCCTTGAAAATTCGGCTAAAATGGGTTAAGTTTTCAAAGCCGCTGGCGTACGTGATTTCGCTAACATTTCTTTTGCTTGTGTCTAAAAGGAGTTTTGCATATTCCAGCCGTTTATTGGTAAGCCATTTTCCAGGAGTGGTATGGTAGTATTCATGAAACTCTCTTTTAAATGCAGCCACGCTTCGTTGTGCAATGCGAGCAAATTCATCAATAGATAAATTAAACGTGTAATTGCCTTCCATAATTTGCCATAGAGGAGTCTTAAGCTGATCATCAATGCTATTAATGTAAGCGACCAGATTTACGTTTGCCGGATCGGAAAAGACATTAAAAAGAAGCTCCTTGAATTTTAGCTCGAGCAGACTTTCAGACGGTGGTACTTGTTGTGTAAAGTAAGGAACCATCCCGTAAAAAAATGTGCTTGTGGTTTCATTTACATTTATCTCAATCAGCATATCTGCAGGTGGAGATGGCAAATTTTTTAATGGCAAATACTGCCTGTATTCCCTGAATACCTGTTGCAAAAAATTATCTTGAAAATAAAACGCTAAAACCTCCCAGCCAACCATATCATCTCTTTCCTGGTTGAAGGCTGTCTTACGAACAAACACGCAGGAATTATCTGTAAGTGTCCATGATTTGTCCCTGTGGTGAAATGTTTTCTTACCTCTGAATGTATAAGTAATTAAATTATAGTTTAGAAACAGGTTTACCTGCTTTTCAACCTGTGGGCATTTATAGTAAGCAAAAAGCATGTCTTTCACCGCAAGTTGTTTGATGATTTCCGGGTGAGTAACTATAAATTCAAAATTGTTATACATGCTAAATTATTTAAAAGAACAATACAACCTGAAAGTTAACTCTAATCTAATTTCGAAAGTTTGACGGTTTCGAATTACTGCTAACGTTCGAGGCTTGGCGATGGGCTGGTATTCATTGCTTGTCAATCCCAGAACCGAGGCTAAAAATGATTACTAACGATGACGATAACAATTAAAAGCTAAATTTATAATGTCAAGTTGGAACTATTGCTGATATTGAGTTGTAGCTAATTGTTATTCCGTCTGCCAGCCTATTGCCAAACCTGCTGTTAGCCGCTTTCAATGAGTTTATGAAGGTTTCCTACATCTTTTTTAAATCGTCCAATTTGAAGTAGTGTGTGCTTAGTCAGGCTACCGGTTTGTGTCTAGAAGTATTGTGCTTATTTATATGCAGTTTGGCGGGTTCGCTTTAGGTATGCAAGCCTTGTCACTTGCCAGCAAATTCCGGTTGCGCATACGACTCCAGGAAACCACACACCGAACAGCGGAAGGTACCCACTGGAATACACTTTTCCGCTGGAGCTGGAACACACGTACCAAACCAGCTGGCCTTACCCGGTGCTCCCTCGACCCAATTGCTGACGACACTAAACTTTGTCCCCTTAAAGTCGATAATGAACCCCTGCACCATCTTGCCGTTGCACTTGGGACACTGAATGGCTTTCGTACTCATGCTCAAACCTTCTGAAAAGGAATTGGAAGATGTTGTCATATGTTGAATATATTATTCTACTGCCAATATCTGCATTAAGGCAAATTTACAATAAATTACATCAGTTATTTAGTGAAGAAAAATTGGATAATAGGCAATTTGAACACATATCACCTATCAAATTTTTTTGCGCTCGTTGGTCTTCTCCTGATTAGCCCGAAGCCCACCCATCGCCGTTGTTGTGTGTTCGTGCGGATGGCTCTGCAGCACAGCAATCACCAACAACCAGCAGAGAATTGTAAATAAAATAGAAGACAATGGATATGTTACCTGAACTATCTTAGCGGCAGGATAAACTACTTCATTATCACCAGTCATCATCCACAATATTTTACTGCCACTGTTTTAGAATGGAAGCATCTTTTAAAGCCCGATAAATATAAAGATGTAATTATAGAGAGCCTGAAGTTTATGGTAATGGAAAAGTGGGTAGAAGTAAATGTATTTGTGATTATGAGTAATCACATACATTTTACCAGCCTACCGGCAGGTCGGTAGCTGCAAGGCTATGCGCTTATCCGGAAGATTATAAATATTCTTCAGCAAAATTTTACGAAAACGGTACCGATGAGTTTGGCTTTCTAACACATTGGATGGTTTAGGTAAATTGTGATATAGCTTTAAACTGATGTTGGTGATGCGGGGCTACAAAACCATACGCACGAACACACAACATCGGCGGCATCTTTTAGTTTTGGCAGACGCCTTACAGGGAAGAGTCGAGTAAGCAAGGGGATTTTCACCCCAAGCTTCTCACAGAACCGTACGTGAACCTCTCGATTCATACGGCTCTTGTTATCCATCACGCTTTTATTCCCAACCGCCAATGATAGAACAGATCGGGATTGGCTGACTGTA
>JBBSBD010000124.1:0-16761 GCA_038251675.1 Chitinophagales bacterium
AAATAAATTTAATTTATTTGAAGACGCAACTGGTGGGAAATTTTACACACTCGATGAATATAAATTGGCGGCCGAAACATTGCAGAAGAATAAAGAGGGCAAGTTGGTGATGCTTTACACAACTGACCCTGTACAACAAAATAGTTTTACTAAAGCTGCCCAGCAAAAAAACTACATTGTAGTAAAGCTCGGAACTATTGTGGATACTGCTTTTATTAACAACATGGAAATGAAATGGAGCGATGTGCAGTTTGTAAGGGTTGATGCGGATATTACAGATAACCTTATAGATAAAAATGAAAACATTGAAAGTATTTTATCAAAAGATGAAGTTGAAAAAATAACAGAATTATTTAAGGTAGAGATACCTTCACTTCATGTGACCGTTGAAGTAAAAGGGCTTAGCGCGGATACTTTACCGGTAGTAGCTACCAGGCCGGAGTTTATGCGAAGAATGAAAGATATGGCTGAAGCAGGCGGCGGCGGAATGGGTAGTTTCTATGGAACCCTGCCGGAAGAGGTTACACTCACTGTAAATGGCAATCATCCTGTTTATAAAAATATTTTGCAGGAAGAAAATAGAGAGAAGCAGGAGAAACAAACTCGCAACCTTGCCGACCTTGCTTTGCTGTCACAGGGATTGTTGAAAGGGAATGAACTTACGAATTTTATAAATCGCAGCGTGGAAATGATGGAAGGAAAAGAAAAAAGTAAAATAATTCTGGAGGCATAATTATAAAAAAATCATTTTTAAAAAGCTCTGAACTTTCAGGGCTTTTTTGCTTTATAGGGCAACTATTCATAATCTTCCTCATTGGACAAAATGCTCAACTCCAAATATTCTAATTTTTTCACGTAATATTCTTCCTCAAATCCTGCGCTTAAAAATATTTCTTTGTGAACCGGATTTACATAAACTATGTGTATATGCCGTGGATTTTCTTTCAGAGAAAAGCGAATATTTTTGACAACCTCAAGCATTACAACCTCATCAAAGGGATTAAAAAAGAAAAAAACATTTTCATCGTCTTTCAACTTATAGTTGACCGCATCGTCGCATATTACATTAAATTCCGTTGAGGGATAATTTGCACTCACCTTTGCAATATTATTCTTTGCAGAAATGCAAAGAGCCTTTGCAAAATCAATCCCTGTGATTTTATTAAATCCGAAATGCGCGGATACGACAAGTACCCTACCTTTTCCACAACCAAAATCAACAATAGATTTATTTGCTTTTAAGTTCTTCAGGTAGTCAAATGCCTTTTCCAATAAAAAATAATTGGCGCCCTGGTAAATAGATGCGTGAATTAAATTGTTACCATACACAGAAAGGTTATTTAGCCTGTTTAATTCTATCGTGTTAATGCCATACTTTTTTTCACCCTTTATTTCCTGTAGCAGTGTAAAAAATGCAAGCTTGTAATTCCAATTAAATCCAACGAAATAAAAATACTTAAGATAATATTTGATATTCACTCTAAATTATTTTAAGCCACGGCATTTTCCGAAAGCCTTATGTCGATTACTTTTAATTGGAGGTTTACTTCACCATTCCATTCGTTTTCATCAATGGTGTATACTATGTCAACCGGCTTTTTCATTTGTAGTAAATGGAATTTTTCCGCCATATTGAAACCAATTCCTGTGAGTACTTTGTCATCTTGTTTTACCACAAATCTTATGTGTAACTCTTTTACTATTTTAGACCACGAAGTATCTAACACGTTTTTAGTTATAAAGACCGGCCTAAGATTGTCCGGTCCATACGGTTCCATCTGCGATATAATGTCATAAAAGTTTTTGGTAATGTTTTTGAACGAAATTTCCGCATCTATCCTGATTTCAGGAATGAGCAGATGGGGTTCAATATTTGAAGAAACAACTTCTTCAAATTTATTACTAAACGCTTCTAAGTTTTGTAAATGCATCGTCATGCCCGCGGCGGCAAAGTGACCTCCATAACCAATAAGATGTTCGCGGCACGCATGTATAGCTTCGTATAAATTATATCCTGGTACACTTCGTGCGCTGCCGCCGACAAAATCCCCGCTTTGTGTAAGCACAATCGTAGGGCGGTAATATTTTTCAATAAGCCTGCTGGCAACAATTCCTACAACACCCTTATGCCAATGGGATTGAAACACAACTGTTGTCTTCCTGTTTAAAAGCACTTCATCGCCTTCAATCATCGCAAAGGCCTCTTCCGTTATGGTACTGTCTGCTTCTTTGCGGTCTGTATTATCACTATGGAGCATCTCTGCATATTGCATAGCCTTTTTGAAATCATCCTCAATAAACATCATTACCGCTTTAGATGCATCATCCATTCTGCCTGCCGCATTCACACGAGGGGCAATAATAAAAACGACGTTATTTATCGAAAACTTTTTTGTAACACCACTTAGTTCAATAAGGGCCTTTATTCCCGGTATAGGATTGGTATTTAATTTTCGCAAACCGTAGTAGGCCAAAATCCTGTTTTCCCCGGTGATGGGGACTATATCCGCTCCTATAGCCGTTACAACAAGATCAAGGTAACAGAGATACTCTTCTTCAGGCAAATCAAGGCGTTGCGTGATCGCAGTAATTAATTTAAATCCTACGCCGCAACCACATAATTCTTTATAAGGATAATTACAATCTTTTTGCTTAGGATTTAAGATAGCGACTGCAGGAGGTAACTCATCATCAGGCATGTGATGGTCGCATACTATAAAATTGAGATCAAGAGAATTTGCATAACTTATAAGATCTATGGATTTGATGCCGCAGTCAAGAGAAATTATGAGCTTGAAATTATTTTTTTTTGCAAAATCAATTCCTAATTTACTTACTCCATAACCTTCGCGGTATCGATGGGGCACATAAAATGCAATATTTTCTTCCGTATAAATCTTTTTGAGAAACCGGAACATGGAGGCTACCGATGTTGTGCCGTCGACATCATAATCACCAAATACAAGAATTTTTTCCTGTTGCTCTATTGCATTTAGAATACAATTTACAGCCTTATGCATGTCCTTCATCAGGAAGGGGTCATGTAACCGGGAAAGTTGAGGTCTGAAGAAATTTTTAGCTTTATCGAAAGTATCAATTCCCCGCTGTACAAGTACTTTGCATATTGGATATGTTATATTCAGCGCTTTTTGCAGGTGAGTAACCCTGTCTTCGTCAGCAGTTAATATTTCCCATCTTTTTTCCATGATTTAAGTCGCGCTGTTATTTGATTCAAGATTCCACACTTTCAAATTAGTACTTCCTGTCCGTTGTGTACAGCACCAATTCTTCCAATCCTTTCCGAATATTACTTTCAGGAAATTCATATAAAATTGCTAAAGCTTCATCCCGATATTGATTCATCTTACCATTGGCATATTTAATGCCTCCGGTCTCGGTAACTTTTTCTAAAACATATTTAATTTTTAAAGGATCCCTGTTTTCATTTTTAAGAATGTAAATGATTTTCCTTTTTTCGGTTGGTTGTATGTTGTTAAGTGTATAAATCAGAGGCAAAGTCAACTTCTTTTCCTTAAGGTCATTGCCGGTTGGTTTTCCTATCTCCTCATTTCCATAATCAAAAAGGTCGTCTTTTATCTGAAAAGCTATCCCGGTTTTTTCACCAAAATTTTTCATTTTCGCAGTAATTATTTCACTCTTACTTGTGCTCCAGGCGCCCACACCGCATGCCGACGATAATAAAGAAGCTGTTTTACCTTTAATAATTTCAAAGTATGTGTCTTCTTTGAGGTTAAGTTTGCGCGATTTTTCTATTTGCAATAACTCTCCTTCGCTCATTTGCTTTACTGCCTCAGATAAAATGTGAAGATGTTTAAAATCTTCGGCCTCAGTTGATAGCAATAAACCTTTAGAAAGTAAATAGTCTCCCACCAACACTGCAATTTTGTTTTTCCATAGCGCATTTATTGATAGAAAACCTCTTCTTTCAAGAGATTCGTCTACTACATCATCATGAACGAGCGTCGCTGTATGAAGAAGTTCTACCAGGGCGGCTGCTCTGTACGTAGATTCATTTATATCTCCATGCAGTTTGGCACTTAGAAACACGAACATTGGCCTCAATTGCTTACCCTTTCTTTTGATAATGTATTTCATTATCCTATCAAGAAGTGGTGTATTACTTTTTACCGAATGAGCAAACTTTTGCTCAAAAATCTTAAGTTCATCCGCAATAAGATCTCGTGAAAACTGCATAGTCATGAACAGGCAATATAGCACAGAAAGCAATAAGTAAGTAATTATTGTAAAAAGAGAGAACGCCATTTTTGACATCGGCAAGGCGCATAAATTCAGTAACTCATGAGTATGTAAAAACTTTTCTCAAAAAGCAGCGTATAACGTCGGATAATAGTCATAGGTTTACAAAATTGTAAGGATATGTAAATCGTTCAAAATCTAAATATTTGGTAAAAAAAATTTGGATTGTGCTATTGGTTTAATATTTTTGCAAACAATCAACCCGTTTATTTAGAAATCATTAATCAAAAAGTTATGGCAAGCAAAAAGTACAAACTATTATTAATAGGGATATTTTCCCTCTTATCTTTCGGGGTCTTTGCCCAGGATACCGGAGTATATAATATTTATGATTCAAGTGTAATTCCAGCAAAAGGAATGGCACAACAAAATGAATTCATGAACAATACATATGATTTTCCTGCAAAACCCCGCAGCGAATTTGAACTTGGTATATCTGCTGGCATGTTCTCTGTGAGTAGTGATGTTTCCGCTAAATTGCCAACTATAGGTGTGTCTGTTCATGCCCGTAAGGCTTTAGGGTATGTATTTTCTTTGAGATTACAGTATGTATACGGTGTTGCTAAGGGGCTTAACTGGAAACCGTCTATTGGATATGGAAATAACCCCGTATTAGCTGCAAAATATAATGCTGCTGCTCTTCAACCAGTCTATTATAATTATCGTACGCATGTTCAGGATCTTGGTCTACAGGGAATCTTCACCTTAAACAATATTCGTTTTCACAAACAAAAAACCGGAATGGTTTTGTATGGTGGTGTAGGAATCGGTGCTACTATTTACAATACGAAGACACAATTACCAACAGATTTTAACTCGATCGGCAGTGCAGGTTCGGGTTATAAAGACAGAAAGGCAATCCGCAGTGCACTAAAAACATTGCTTAAAGATGTGCCTTATGTAGACGCTGAAAACAACAGGAAAAATACTGCTACGCTTGGTGACAATACTTTGAAGCCTTCAGGAACTTTATTAGCAGGTATGGCTTTTAAATTAAGTAAACGCATTAATCTTGCCCTTGAAGATAGGTTCACTTTTATTAAGGATGATCTTCTCGATGGTCAACAATGGCAGGAGCATGCTGCCTCCGATCCGGCGCAAACACGGGATTACGACAGTTACAATTATATTTCCTTGGGCTTAAACTTCAATATCGGTTCAAAAGCTGTTGAGCCTCTATGGTGGATCAATCCACTTGATTATGCTTATAGTGAAATCAACAATCCGAAACACATGAAAATACCAAAGCCTATACTTGATGATAATGATGGAGATGGAGTAACTGACCAATTCGATAGAGAACCAAATACCCCGGCTGGATGCCCTGTTGATACGCACGGTGTTACAAAAGATACTGATGGTGATGGTGTTCCTGATTGTAAGGACAAGCAGTTGATTACACCTACAGATTGTCAGCCAGTTGATGCTGATGGTGTGGGTAAATGCCCGGATCCGGAATGTTGCAAAAACATGATGGCAATTCCAGTTGGTTGTCAGATTGGCGATTTGCCAAGTGTTTCTTTCAGAAATAATTCAGGCGCTTTAAGCAGTGATGCAAAAGCGATGTTAGCAACGGTGGCTTCCAAGCTAAAAAATAATGCGGATTGTGGCATTACTATTACAGGATACCCAGCGGCTTCCAAGGCATCACAGGCTCTATGTAACAGGAGGACTGATGCAATGAAAACGTATTTAACTGAGAAGGAAGGTATAAGTGCAGATCGTATTGATACCAATTGTGAAGTTGGTGGAGGAGATTCCAACACAGTTGATATAAAATCAAAATAAGTACACTTTTTGCTCAATGATAAAGCCCTTCCGGTTTCGGAGGGGCTTTTTGTTATTGTGAAAATATTAACCAGGTTGATTTTGAACCCAAAGTTTTATCAATCAAATTTGTCTAAAATCACTTAATTTCGCACCTCTTTATGAAATTAGTAATAGTATCACTACTGTCGGTTTTCTTGTTGGTGTCATGCAGTAGTCATTTCAACAAAGTTTTGAAAAGTAATGATTTTGAGTTTAAGCTTAAGAAGGCTGACGAATACTATGCTAATAAGAAATATAACTATGCAGGTCAACTATATTTGGAGCTTTTCTCAGTTTTTAAGGGCACAGATAAATTTGAAGATTTATATTATAAATACGCATATTGTTCCTTTTACCAAAAAAATTATGCTGATGCTGAAAACCTCTTTAAGGGCTTTTTAGAGGTATTTCCAAATAGTGTTAAGGCTGAAGAAATAGCATATATGCATGCTTATACATACTATTTGCAATCACCTATTGCTGAGCTTGAACAAATTAATACGACAAAAGCAATTGGGATGATGCAGAGTTTCATTAACACTTATCCAAATTCACCGAGAGTGATAGATGCAACTGCATTAATTGCAAAAAGTCGTGTAAAATTGGAATTGAAAGATTTTAAAACGGCACAGTTGTATTATAACTTACAACAATACAGGGCAGCGGGAATTTCTTTCACGGGCCTTCTTAATACTTATCCCGAATCAGAGAAAGGTGAAGAATATATGTTGATGGCGATTAAATCATACTATCAATTTGCAAAATTGAGCTACTTCGATAAGCAACAGGAACGTTATGAAAAGGTGTCAACAGAATATTTTGATTTTGCCGACCGCTATCCCGCAAGCAAGCTTTTAAAAGAAGCAGAATATTATCGAAATCTTAGTCAGAATAACATTAAACAAATACAAAATGAGCAAATTAAGACGCCAGCAGAGCGCTAACACAAGTAATGTTGTTGAAACGAAAAACCTTACTGATGTAAAGGCAAAAACCGGGAATCTATATGAATCTATAGCGGTGATAGCCAAGCGTGCTAACCAAATCAATATTTCCATTAAGGAAGAACTGCATAATAAACTTGAAGAATTTGCAAGCCATACAGACAGTCTTGAAGAAATTCATGAGAATAAAGAGCAGATTGAGATATCAAAGGCCTACGAAAGAATGCCAAACCCCGCACTCCTTGCTACCACTGAGTTTATGGAGGATAAAATTTATTATCGTAGGAATGAAGATAATTTATTTGATTAGTTGCAAATTTCTTCGGCATACTTTAATTTTAGATGATTTTATGCTAATTTTCGTTTAGAAATTATACTTTTAATGGCGGTTTTATACCGCCTTTTTTATTCAAAATAGATTATACCGAAGATTATTCTCATCCAAATAATTGTCTTGCAATAACAAAACCGGATTCAGCAATAATTTTTAGAATGTTGAAAGGAAAAAAAATCTTACTATGTGTTACGGGCAGTATAGCCGCATATAAGGCAGTTGTTCTATTGCGGCTGCTTATTAAAAATGACGCGGACTTAAAGGTGATAATGACCCCGGCAGCAAAAGATTTTGTAGCTCCCCTTACGTTTTCAACATTGTCAAAAAAAAAGGTACTGTCAGATCTTTTCGACGAGGAAACCTGGGCAAATCATGTGCTGCTAGGCCGGTGGGCTGATCTTATAATTGTGTCACCGGCTTCTTGCAATACCATCGCGAAAATGGCTAATGGAATTTGCGATAACCTTTTAATGGCAGTTTATCTCTCGGCAACTTGTCCAGTATTGGTTGCCCCAGCAATGGATGAAGATATGTGGCATCACCCCGTTACAAAAAATAATATTGAGATTCTAAAAAGAAATGGCGTTAATCTGTTACCTGTAAATGATGGAGAACTTGCGAGCGGCTTAATTGGCCCCGGGAGAATGGCAGAGCCGGAAGAAATTATGGACTATATAAATAATTTTTTTTCTCTTAAGTTATCCCTAAAAGGCAAGATAGCTCTTGTCACTGCAGGTCCTACATATGAAGCCATCGATCCTGTCCGGTTTATAGGAAATCATTCGAGCGGTAAAATGGGTATTGCTATTGCCAGGGAATTAGCCAAGAGAGGTGCCGAGGTCAACCTGATTTTGGGGCCATCTCCAATCAATATACCAGGCGGGATTAATACTAAAAGAGTTATTTCGGCTAATGAGATGTTTGAAGCCACCTTTGAACTTTTTGCAAAGAGCAATATTATTGTTATGGCTGCCGCGGTTGCAGATTATACGCCCAAAAATCCCGCTCAAGAAAAAATAAAAAAAGAAGGAGACGGATTAAATCTTACACTAACAAAAACAAAAGATATACTTTCCAGAGCCGGCGAGCTAAAAACAAAAGATCAAATTTTAGTTGGCTTTGCATTAGAAACACAAAATGCCAAAGAAAATGCAATTAAGAAACTTACGGCAAAGAATGCAGATTTAATCGTGCTTAATTCACTAAGTGATGACGGTGCCGGATTTGGATATGACACAAACAAAATAAGTATTTTTGAAAGGAATGGTCTTGAGCATGTTTTTGAGAAAAAGCTGAAAGCTGAAGTGGCAATGGATATTGTAAATACAATTATCAATTATATAAATGAGTAAAATAATCCTGTTCATAATATTATGCTTTTCGTTGAACATATCATACGCACAGGAGCTAAAAGCCAGGGTGAGCGTACTAAGCAACAGGGTAGGAAATAATGTTGATAAAAAGACCTTTCAAACCCTGCAAACTGCGCTGAACAATTTTGTAAATAACCGAAAATGGAGTAATGATCAGTTTACACAAAAGGAAAAAATTGATTGCAATTTTTTACTGAATCTTGAATCTACAGGCGACGCAAATGTTTACAAAGGTTCGTTGACAATTCAATCAGCGAGGCCTATTTTTAATTCTTCGTATTCTTCGCCAATGATTAACTTCCAGGATAATGATATCATATTTAAATATTCTGAATTTCAGCAACTTGAATTCAATGATAACAGGGTTTCGGGTACAGATGCTTTGGTTTCAAGTCTCACTGCGATTTTTGCTTATTATGTAAATATTATTCTTGGAATGGATTACGATTCATTTTCGCCCCGGGGTGGTGATATCTATTTCCAGAAGGCTCAAAATATAGTGAACAATGCACCAGAAGGCCGAAACATTTCAGGATGGAAGGCTTTTGATGGAACCAGAAACAGATATTGGCTTACCGAAAATTTGTTGAACAGCCGATACACAATAATGCATGATGTTATTTATGGCTACTATAGACTAGGAATGGATAAACTTTACGAAGATGAAATTGGGGCAAGGAGCCAGGTACTTAATATGCTCACATTGCTAAATACTTTCAACGTGGAAAATCCAAACACCATGATACTCCAGTTTTTTTTACAAGGGAAAAGCCAGGAGCTTATAAAAATATTTTCGAAAGCTACGCCGCCGGATAAATCGAAGGCGCTCGATCTTTTACAACGTGTCGATGTCACATCGGCTTCAAAATATAAAGAAGGACTTAAGTGAAAAAAATATTATCTATAATTTTTTTGGTTTTTACACTGTGTTCATGTTCCAACAAAAACAAGATTCCTCCCGCAATAGTTCCTGCTAAAGAGATGTCGGAAATTATGTGGGATATGGTAAGAGCACAGGCGTTGGCTATTGAGAACTCAAGAAAGGATTCTTCAATTAATGTTGAATTGCAAACCAAAGCCCTTACCAATAAGGTATTTGAGATTCACCATATCACTTCTTCTCATTTTGATAAAAGCTACGAATGGTATTCCAGTCATCCGGATATTTTTAGGTTAATGTTTGACAGCCTCTACGCCCAAAAACAAAGAGAAAATGATTTGAAAATGAAGGAGCGATATAATCATTTTGGCAAAGATTCCTTACTTGGAAAACTAAAAAAGAAATGAAAAAAGTTTATAAAGATGCAGAATCAGCTTTATATGATTTAATGGACGGAAACATAATTATGCTTGGCGGATTCGGATTGTGCGGGATTCCTGAAAATTGTATAAACGCCCTGGTTAAAAAAAAGACAAAACATCTCACCTGCATTTCGAACAATGCTGGCGTGGATGATTTTGGAATCGGCTTGTTGCTAAAGCAAAAACAGGTAACAAAGATGATTGCTTCATATGTCGGCGAAAATGCGGAATTCGAGAGGCAACTATTAAGTGGTGAACTTATCGTAGACTTGATTCCGCAAGGAACTTTAGCAACAAGATGTATGGCAGCGGGGTATGGGCTACCCGCAATATTTACCCCTGCGGGAGTGGGAACAGAAGTAGCCGAAGGCAAAGAAATTCGGGAATTTAAAGGAAAACAATACCTAATGGAGTATGCATTCGATGCGGATTTTGCACTTGTAAAAGCATGGAAGGGAGATAAGGAAGGCAACCTTATTTATAAAGCGACTGCGCGAAATTTCAACCCACTCATGGCGATGGCCGGTAAAATAACAATTGCAGAAGTGGAGGAATTAGTTGAACCCGGGGTGCTTAATCCTAACGAAATTCACACGCCAGGAATATATGTTCATCGCATTTTTGAGGGGATTAATTATGAAAAAAGAATAGAACAAAAAACGGTGAAGAAGTTAGCCATTTAAATGAAATGTTGGTAGTAAAAAACAGCACCGATACAATTTTACTTACTAAATCATCATATAAATACTATGCTGGATAAAAATCAAATTGCACAGAGAATATCAAGGGAATTAAAAGACGGATTTTATGTGAATCTTGGAATTGGTATCCCTACTCTTGTTGCAAATTATATCCCTAAAGGTATCAACGTGGTTTTGCAATCTGAAAATGGATTGCTAGGCATGGGACCTTTTCCAATAGAGGGTGATGAGGACCCTGATTTAATAAATGCAGGTAAACAAACAATTACGACATTGCCCGGCTCATCCTTTTTTGATAGTGCCATGAGTTTTGGAATGATAAGAGCGGGCAAAGTAGATCTGACCGTCCTTGGCGCGATGGAAGTAAGCGAATCAGGTGACATTGCTAATTGGAAAATCCCGGGGAAAATGGTGAAAGGAATGGGTGGCGCGATGGACCTGGTAGCAAGTGCAAAGAATATCATAGTAGCAATGATGCACACAGACCCTAAAGGACATTCGAAATTATTGTCTAAATGCACTCTTCCGTTAACCGGCGTAAAATGCGTAAAAAAAATTGTAACAAATCTCGCAGTTCTGAATATAACAGATCAAGGATTTGAATTAATCGAAAGAGCGCCCGGCGTGAGCGTGGATGAAATAAAAGATAAAACTTCGGGGAAACTTATAATAGCCGAGATAGTTCCTGAAATGGTTTTTTGAGGATTAGGTAGATGATAATTTTTTAGTCAATTAGAGAGTTTTTCATCGCAAAGAAAACAAGGCCTACTGAATTTTTTACTCCAAAGCGCTCCATAAGTCTGTCTTTTATAGCCTCAACAGTTCTCGCACTTATATCCATTTTTTTTGCAATTTCCTGGGCGGTGTATTCCATACAGACGAGATTAAGTACTTCCTTTTCCCTGTCACTGATAATCACCTCACTATTTAAACTAGGATTAAATTTCTGCCGCGCATAATTTTTCTTGATTAGTACTCTGTTCACAAAATTATTGAGATAGAATCCGGTTCTCATAACATCGGTAATTCCCTGCTTTATTTCTTCGGGCTCGGTGCTTTTTAGCAGATATCCATTTGCGCCACTATCCATAAGATGCCCTACAAATCGCTCGTCCTCGTACATAGTTAAGATAAGAATTCTAATCTTGGGAAAATGCTTATTGACATATTTTGTTGTTTCGATTCCGTCTTTAACCGGCATTTTAAGATCCATGAGAATAACATCAGGTTGCGATTCCTCGAGGCCGGCTATCAACTCTTCTCCATTTTCAGCCTCTAAAACAAATCTTATATTATTATACGGCCTCAGCGAAAGAATTACTCCTTTCCTGAAAATTTTATGATCATCTGCAATGGCAACTTTGATGACTTCCATATGAATGTAAGAGAATTAAATATTTAAAGATATTGGATAGCATATATCATTTCGTTCATTCTATTTACCCATCTCCCTCGGCACTTCAATAGTAACCTTATAATAAGTGTGTGTACTATCAATATCAAACGAGATACTACCCCTTAACACTTTAATCCGGCTTTCTATATTTTTCAATCCAAGTCCCGCAGAATCAAAATTCAGTTTTTCAAAATCAGGCTGAAGAATGCCTTTTCCGTCATGATGTATGCGAAAGTAAGAAAAATTTCCCTGCACGTTCTGAGTAAGATGAATAAAACCTGCGTGGCTGTGTTTAATTATATTAGTAACCAATTCCTGTACAACACGAAAAACCAACAATTCCTGTTCCTCTTTTAATCGTTCCCGGTTATCGTGAAAGCGTGCGCTGGCATTAATAACTCCTGAACCATTAATTTTTTCAAAAAGATCTTTTATAGCAGACTCAAGGCCAAAATTTTTCAATGTTGGTGGCATGAGGCTATGAGATATATTTCTGATTAGTTGGATTGTATCGTCGATAATTTGTTTAGCGCTAAATATAGATTGAAGCTGTATAGCAGGTTCCTGGTGAATAAGATTTTCATTAAGATAAAGTCGCGCAGTTGCCAGCAATGGGCCAGCATCGTCGTGCAGGTCAGCAGCAATTCGTTGTCTTTCCTCCTCCTGAAAACGGATGGAAGCCTTAAGCAGCATTTGTTGCTTTTCTTCTTCCAGTTTCTGCAACTGCTTATTGAATTTAATTACCCGTCTTTGATGGAATACTACTACCGAAACAAGCGTAATTGCCATTACAAACATGCCAATAGTGCCAAGAATCAGTACGTTCGGAATCCCTAAAGTATTTTCGGATGTCTGCAGAAAGAACATTTATATTTAATGGGTTAATCTTTAAATTAAATCATTGTAACCTATCTAATCATAATTTTTTTAATTCGGGCTTTGTTTGGTCGGATTTCATCATCATGGCGATGGAAAGCAATACATTTTTTAGTAAATTAAAAATCGAATTAATAATTGTATACTGTTCTTTGAAAACCTGGTTGTTTATCATAGTTTCAGCCAGAATATATAAGAAAAACGTTCCTGATAGAGTTATCAGAAACGTTATAATGATCCAAAAATTGGACGTTGAGTAAATATATAGATCAGTTTTACCTTTTATTTGAATAAATAGGTAATAAATGCACAAACCTATTATAAATATTGTTTGAAGCCCGGACGTAAAAGAATCAAACCCTTCCATCTTGTTCATAAAGAAGAAATCGATTAAAGAGAATACGACAAAACAAAGCCAGACAGGGAAAATAAATTTTTTATGATTGGTCTTGGGCAGGGCGTAAAAATAAAAGAGGCAAAAAAATGAGAACTCCGCTACAGTAAAAAAAGCAAAAGTGAAAATATTCAAATCATCTTTGTGGATTTTATGAAGATAAAAGCCTAATGATTCATTAATAACGCAATACAATATATAATAAAAAATTACCCTTAGAGATTTTTCTTTTGTCTTGCGTTTGAACAAAAGAAAAAAAACCAAGGGTAATAAATGGGAAAAGGCCCCGATATATCTTATATAAAGTAAAATAGCAGTTATGTTTGAAATCAAATATAACTATCTATTTTAATTTTTCGATTAAATCGAAAGCTTATTCCTCATATAATTTCACATCGTCCCACCAAATTGTTTTATCGGCAACAATGGCTTCTTGCTTTACAATATCTCCCGTTTTAGTAACAACAGAAAGTTCAAGGATGTCCTTTCCTTCTGCGTCAACACCAGTGTATACTAAATGCTCTTCATTTAAGTTTGTAAGGCATTTGCGGAAATTAATTCCAACACATCCTGGCTGAGCCATGATTTGTTCAAGAATGTTGCGGCCAATGTAATAGCCTGATGTTGCGGTTGGGTTAGCTGCTTTAAAAGCATTTACTAATTCGATACCTTCTGCAAGTCCGATGTTCTCACCAACTTCAGCAAGGCTCTTGGTTTCTACCAGAGTGTTTTGATTCATGATTGTAAGTTTTTAATTGTTTGTGGTTAATTGTGTAATAGACCGCTAACTTCTATAAAATGAATATATTTGTCAATAGCTTTTTTTTTAATGAATATTTGTTTATTTTGCTTATATGTAGAACAGGCAAGGGTTATATCAGAAATTACGCGGTGTAATACGAGCGAAAGAAAAAGTAAATGTACGTGTGAAAGCAGTAAATTTACTATCAGGTTTTCTGTAAATTTCCGATAGTATTTGTACTTTGAATAAGTTTTTTCTGAAAGCAATTTTCGAAAATTGCTTTCGGAAACGTCAGGAACAAGAATTGTTTTTTGCCGTATGCGAGATTTTTAATTTTAATAGTTAACTGCTTTATGGATATTTTATTTGGTATTATTGAGTTTAAAATTTTCCTAATGTTTGACAAAACATGTGCCTGATTTTTTTTACTGATAGTATTTTCATCATAGTATTAAAGTATTAAACGGTTTTTTAACGGGAATCCACTATTGTAAAATTACTTGGTGATTGTTCTTTTTCCTGAAAAATAATAGGTAAAACTTAGTAATAGAATCGTAAAATCTTCGTTATTGTTATATATTTATACCACCACCACTAAGCCATTATGATCATGCCGACTTCTTCGTTAGCTTCTGCAATTATTAAAATAGCCATTGCCGATGATCATAAAATTTTCAGAGATGGGATTAAGATGGCTCTTTCACCAAAACAAAACCTAAAAATGATTTGGGAGGCGGAAGATGGTAAAGATCTGCTGCATAAAATTACCATAAAGAAGCCAGATGTTTTATTGATGGACATAAGAATGCCGGAAATTGATGGTATTAATGCTATTGAAATGCTGCGAAAAGAATATGAAGATCTTAAGATAATAGTGCTTACTATGTATGATGATCAGCAGATGATTAGCAAAATGATGGAGATGGGGGCAAACGCTTACCTTACCAAAACTACAGATCCCGATGAAATATACGAAGCGATTCTTACCTGTATGAATGAAGATTTTTATTTTAACCAATTGGTGAATAATGCGGTAATGGGTAAGCTCATGCAAAAGAAAAATGTGCGCCAGCACTACGGCACTCAAATTCCGATTTCATTCAGCGAGAAAGAACTAAAAATTTTACAGTTGCTGGCAGAGGATAAAACCACAGAGGACATTTCAAAAATAATTTTCTTAAGCCCCCGTACTATTGAGACCATTCGTCAAAATATGAAGAATAAAGTGGGTGCAAAAACAATTGGGGGATTGATCACCTACGGTATGCGAAATAAGATGATTGAATAAAGCATGAAGTAACAACTGTAGTTACCATTTTCTACTTTTTACGTAATAATCTGTCATCATTTTAAAGACTTTTTCTTTCAAGGTTTCAAAATTATCTGATTGTTTAACCGGGACAGAAGGTAAAAAATGCAACTCCATTTTAGCAGGCCAAAAAAAGAAAACTTTATCCGGGGGAAGTACTTTCTTGGTATTAAACATTAGTGCAGGAAGTATCGATGTTCCGGTATCTGCCGCCAGCTTAAAGGCTCCGTCATAGAATTCCTTAAGAGGTAAGTTTGTCTTATTACGAGTTCCTTCAGGGTAGATGCACATGTGCATGCCCATGCTAAGGACTTCCTTCATTTTTTTAAAACTATTTTGTCGGCTGTTCTTGTCACTACGGTCTACCAGTATTGACCCCCGTTTATATACTAACCCAAACAACGGAGTTTTCGCCATTTCAGCTTTCGCTATTGTTTTATTTGGCCCCGGGATAAAGGGAGTACTAAGAGGAACATCCATTAACGAATTGTGGTTGCAGGTAACGATATAATTTTCTCCTTTTTTAAAGTTTTCCAATCCTACAGTTTTGAGGCCGCAACCCGTTAGGAAAAAGAAGACCCTCATCCAGGCTTTGGAAATGATCCTGAAAATCGAGGTCCTTTTTGGTTCGTCTATAATTCCAATAATCCACATTGGAATTAATACCGGAATTAGCGTAATTATAAAAACTATAATCGCCCATGTTGCAAAAATTCTTGCAAATATTTGTTTCAAGGTTAAAAGATTATAGTTTCCAATTTATTGGTTCTTTCTTTTGTTCTGCAAGGAGCTCATTCGTTTTTGAAAAATGCCTGCATCCAAAAAATCCTTTATCAGCACTGAACGGAGACGGATGTGCAGCCTTAAGAACAAAGTGTTTTGTCTCATTAATAATAACTTGTTTTTCCTGTGCAAATTTTCCCCATAGCAAGAAAATGATTCCCTCTTTTTGTTCAGATATTTTTTCTATAACGGTGTCGGTGAATTGAAGCCATCCAATTTTACTATGGCTTCCGGGCTCGTTTTGTCTTACCGTTAGAGAGGCATTTAATAATAATACACCCTGTGTTGCCCAACTTCCCAAATTACCTGTTTTGGGAATTTCAATACCAAGATCTCTTTTTAATTCTTTAAAAATATTGATTAAAGAAGGAGGAGGTGGAACCCCATCAGGCACCGAAAAACTTAACCCATGTGCCTGCCCTTTGTTATGGTAAGGATCCTGTCCTAATAATACCACCTTTACTTCCGGAAAAGGCGTTTTATAAAATGCGTTAAAAATTAAATGTCCGGGTGGGTAAAT
>JBBSBD010000125.1:0-16609 GCA_038251675.1 Chitinophagales bacterium
ATTAAAAAAGCCATTGATGATTATGAAAACCTGAACGGAAAGCCTCATACTATTTAAAGCATCTTCCCATTATTGCCCTCTTTTCCCAGCCGTGCCAGCAAAATAATTATAGTCCTCTTCTTGTTGTTATTAGAAACAATTCATTTTTGTAATTCCAGTGTTGGCAATAGAACGATAAATAACATTTCGCTGCTCTTATTTTGCGAGCTCATAACTGGCCGGAGTTTGATCTTTCTTATGTTCTCCGAATCCATACATAGTAGGATTATATTCCCCCACAATATTCACATCGCTTTCTTTGGAGATTTGCTTTTCCAATCCAACAGCCCAGTAACAGGCATTCACCAGTAAGCGACGCAGGTCTTCACTTTCAAAATCCAAAGAAGCTCCCATGGTAGTATTAAATATTCGTGCTGTTTTACCATTTTCATTTTTATAATATTTGATCCAGGCAACAGGCATAATGGATTTATCATAACTTAAAAGAGAAGTCGGTGCCATCCCATGTGAAGACTGGCCAAACACAAGCACCTTGGTATCTGCTGCCAGGCTGCGAATAGAATATACATCGGTTGGACCCCAGATATCCTTTACACCTTGCAGGATAGCATTGCTCTCATATAAACCATTGATCAGCCCACGCGTTCCTTCTTTTTTATGCTCACCATGATGGTCGACCCAGGTCTCTCCCAAAACTCTTCGTCCAAAGCCATCTTCCCAACCCTTAACACGACTGTCAAAACTATATTTGGCATAAGGACTTTTTTTGTTAATGGTATAATTAAATGCATGCGTAGCCGTGCGTAATCCTACCACCGGCTTACCCGCCCTCAGATATTCATCAATATATTTCATTTGATTGTCCGGCAATTCCCTAAATCGCGTAAAGAGCACCATGAGATCAGCGGTTTGAAGCTCCTTCAACCCGGGAATATTAGCCTGGTTATCCGGATCAATTTTACCCGTCTTTGGATCTATCGCAAAAAGTACGGTGCATTTGAATCCATGTCGTTCAGCTAATATTTTAGCAAGCATCGGCAGGGCTTCTTCTGAACGGTATTCTTCATCTCCACTTACAAAAACAATATGCTTTCCTTTTCCAGGTCCTGCTTTTCCCTCATAAACTACCCATTGTTTTCCGGTCTGTGCTATGGTAACACCAACGCTTGTTATTATGACAAGAAAAATCATTAGTATTTTAAGATTCCTGTTTTTCATTTTCTATGCAAATTTATTTTTGATCAATTATCTATGTTTTTATAATACTGGATTGTTTCTTTCCCCACAAAGACACAAAGGCCATCAGGCGTTTCCTCTTATGTTATAGGCTGTTAAAATTTCATTTAAAATGTTTTGTATTGATATGTATTAAACCTTAGTAGCAAAAGCGGATTTAATAATTTAACCTTATTACCTTATTGAGTTGCAAAATGTTTTATTTGAATAAGGTAATAAGGTTAAAAAATTTGATAAATAACTTCTACTAAGGTTAGAATACAATCGAAAATTCATTTTTAAACAGCTTCTTAGTAATGCCTGGCGAGGAAACCTCTGCAAATAAGAACAGTGGAATTTTCCCTTATTTCTTTATTCATCTTTAGGATGTTGTTTCAACAATTCTCCGGGAGAATAAAAGCCATTTTTCTTACTTATACCGGCCCGCACCTTTTTTACTTTTTCTGCAGAAATTGCTTTTCCTTTATTTCCAAATGAATTACGCACATAAGTAAGTACTGCTGCTACTTCCTCGTCTTTTAACAACCCTTCGAAAGGAGTCATTGGCACCTGTCCCGGATATTTTTTATCATGTACTTCAATGGGGCCAAGCAATCCTTTCAACACGATCTTTATCAGGCGGTCATCGTTAGCCAGCCATTTGGCATCGGTGAGAGGCGGGAATCCAGATGCCTCAAGCCCTTTACCATCTGGTTGATGGCACGTGTTGCAATAGCCATCCCTGGAGAAGATAGCTTTCCCTTTGATGAAAAGATCCCGTTCAGCGCCTTTGAGATTGGTTGCGACACTATCTGCTTTTTTCTCCTCCCGGGCATGTCTGTTCAAATGTGCCAGGGCCGTTTCATAAGCATCTTCCATCCAATCATCAATAGGTTTTTTACCTGCTTCCGTTACAATAGGCAACCCTTTTTCCTTATCTAACCATGAGGCAGCAACGATTGCTTCCAAACGAACGCGTGAGTTTTCGTCTCTTGCCGCCTGCATCAGTAGATCGGCCTGGTCGGCTACCTGGTGCCCGGTATAACGAACTACCCTTACAGCGGCTGCCCGTGCATGATAGTCTTTAGCCTGGAGCAGTTGGCGAAGCAATGGTTGGTCCACCTGGTCAAGCCCCCAGCTTACCCATAATGCTTCTAAAAGGTTATGTTCGTAACGCGGATCATTTTTATCAAGCCCTGCAACCCATGTCTTAATATGAGAGAGAACATCAGAAGCTTTGCGGCCACGCAGCTCCCGGCGGGTACGGTACCGGGTATTAAATTCCGGCAACTTTAAATTGTTTAAAAGTGTATCAATATCTGCACCTGCTACCTTAGCCGGCACAACCAATGGCCTTGAGGGATAAGTGATGCGGTATATCCGCCCATGAGTATGGTCGCGGAGTGGATCCCTGGCATTATGCTGCATGTGTCCAATCAATACATTGTGCCAGTCAACCACATACAATGAACCATCAGGAGCAAACTCCATGTCAACAGGCCGGAAATTCTTATCATCTGATTGCATCAGATCCTGCCGGTGTTTACTTTTATATCCTGTTCCATCGTCTGTCAGGCTATGTTCTTTCGTGCCCAAGTAGCCGATCGTATTATTGATCAGGAAGTCGCCCTGTACATCGTCAGGAAAGTGACGGCTATAAATAAATTCTAACCCTGATGTGGGACGAACTAAATGTGCTTCTTCAATTAAATTTCTGGATTTGGGAGTAAACTCACCATATCTTGGCTTCACCGTTCCAGGCATCATCCAACTTACAGGCGGACTGGAAGTTTCAGCATAAAAATTTTCGCCCCATTCATCAAAAGCAATTCCCCATGGATTAGGAATAGAGAGCTGCGCCGTTCTTTCCAACTTATGACGATTCGTGTTGTACCTGAAAAAACCGCCATTGGTTCCCCGTATGGGTCCGTAAGAAGTCTCTATGTCATTGAGTAAGAAAACACCCTGCCCCATATAAATGGCTCCCGACGGATCGCACGTATAAGCATGATGAGCGTGGTGGGTATCATGGTCATCAAAACCACTAAGAAGAATTTCCCTGGTATCTGCTTTATCATCTCCGTCCGTATCTTTTAGCAATACCAGGTTCGTACCCTGGGACACATATACCCCTTCCGGTGCCAGTTCAAAACTCAATGGCAGGTGCAAGCCTTCTGCAAAGGTGGTTTGTTTGTCAGCTTTGCCATCTCCATTAGTATCTTCCAATATGATGATCTTGTCGTTTGGTTTCGGATCACCAGGCCTCCAATGGGGATAAGTAGGCATAGTAGCTACCCAAAGACGGCCTTTATTGTCAAACTCAATATGGACAGGATTTTCTAAATCGGCAAACTCTCTTTCAGAAGCAAATAGCTCAATTTTATAACCCGGAGCCATCTTAAATTTATCCAACGCCTCCTGGCCATACAAATATTTAAGTGTGCCATTTCCATTGCTCGTATAATAATTGGTTGCCACAGGCGGAAGCTGAGAAGTTTTTAGATCTGCAGAGTCCAGGTTCATTTTTTTTCCTTGTGCAGCCTGCCATACTGCTTCATCCCTTATTGTCGTCATTTCCCTGATTTTTTTAAGTTCAGCCGGGTAATTGTCAGGCCCGAAAGGATCAAATCTGCGACCATACACATGCACGCCATTTGGTATTTTAATATCCTTGAACCACATCCAGTTTTTCTCAAGAACAGCGTCGCGGACCAGTGTACGATTGGCTTCAGTTTTAACCGTCATCTTGCCAAATATTTCATCAACCAGTAATGGAGAAAATTTAGCATACCCGGCATCAGTAAGTTGTGAACCATCTATGGTCAATGGCTCATTAAGTGAATCAAACCAGGTTTGGGTAGGTGTAAAAACATCAACAAAATATACTTTGTTTTGAAAGGCGATTTCCTTCATGGCATCCGAATACAATTTTAAATTCGTATTCTCCTTCTTGCCATCCGGAAGATCATAATTCTTAGAAAGATTTTCAAAGGCGATAGGGGAGACTATTACTAGCTGTGGAGCTGAGACGCCATTATACTTTTCACTGAGTGTATGTTTGACAAAGGCATCCAGTTCTGCTTTATAATTGGCTAATCCTTCCTGCCCACTGAATGATTCATTGTATCCAAAAAAAGCAATGATCATGTCGGCCTTGTGCCGTGTGATCCATTCATCAGGGCTTTCATAAAATCCTTCGCTATCGGGATTCGTAGCAAGCTCAGTTTGAAATTTTTCTGCGCCAGGAAATGCCCACGGAGAAGGTCGCCCGGAATGGGGCCTGAAGCCTGGAGTGTTGCCACCGTCACACATGTTGCGGATATACAACAAACTGTCAGGATAGCGAAGCTGCATCTCCGTTTCAAAATAACCGAAATCCATCATCCGGGAGCCAAGATTATTCCCGATAAGAATAATATGAGCTCCTTTTTTAACTTTTAATGAATTGGATTCATTGCATCCCAAAGCGAATAGTGAAGCCACGATTACCCACGAGATGTTGGTAAAAAAAAGTTTGAAGGGTTTTTTTATTTTCATTTTTTATTATTGAGAAAGGCTACTATAGTCCCGATTTCTTCTTCCAAACTTAAAGCATTTACAAAGGGTGAAAAGAGACCGCCGATGTTGCGTGTTCGTGCGGATGGTTTTGTAGCCACGCAATCACCAACATCAGTTTAGAGCCAATACACAAAATTATTTTATTCCATCCAATGCGTTAGAAAACCAAATTCATCGTTTCCACTTTCGTAAAATTTTGCAGAAGAATATTTATAATCTTCAGGATAAGCGCATAGGCCTGCCGCTACCGGATTATAATGGATGTATTCCATTTTTTGTATAAACACTTCTTTTGTAAATAAATCTATACTTAATGGGTTGCGTTCCCAAAACTGATATTTCCTGTCTTTTGCTCCCACATGAAATGTTTCTAAAACTTTAGAATGATTTTTTTCTAAATCTCTTTTAATTGTTTGTGATACAAACTTTAAAAAATTTCGTTGAACAGCATCTCTTTCATATCCTTCCTGAATTTGCCATATTAAATGTATATGGTTGCTCATAATAACAAATGCATTTACTTCTACCCATTTTTTTGTAACCATGGTTTTAAGACTTCCTGTTATTACATCTTTATATTTATCCGGCTTTAAAAGATGTTTCCCCGTCCGAACGGTTCAGCCGGGCGGGCATTCTAAGATGGTACTTGTAAAATATTGAGGATGATATTCTGTAATACTAAAGAAATTTTATTGATGCTAAGATATTTAAAGAAATGAAAGTTTAGCTCTTCTTTAGTTCCTGCTTCTCCAAGAGTTGTTGGTGATTGCAAGGCTACTAAACCATCAGCACGAACACGCAACAATGGCAGCATGTGGCTCTCTGGTGGTGGCGTGATTGTTTTAGGAAGACTAACGCCTGCAAAATGAATTGGATTCATTGCATCCCAAAACGAATAGTGAAGCCACGATTACCCACGAGATGTTGGTAAAAAAAAGTTTGAAGGGCTTTTTTATTTTCATTTTTTATTTATTGAGAAACGCTGCCATAGTTGCGTTTGCATTTATTTAATTCTTTTTTACTATTTACAGAGATCTGATATCAATTACTGTTGACACCAGCCGATAAAAACCAGTACTTCTGTAAGATTGTTATTTGCAATTTAGCATTAGTAGTTGCCGCTATTTCCAGCGCAATAAACTAAAACTTCTTTCTTTAACAATCGGAAGTTAAGTTTTTTGGAACCTCAATCAATTCAATAAATAAAATAAAAATGAATAGAATTTTTTTTACAGAAAAATTTCCGCACTTCACTCTCACTTTAAGAATTTAACGACTTTGATAATATCCGCATCCACATGAGGTAAATTTGGGAATTGCACCGTCTGAGCTATATTTCGTATTATCTTCAAATAATAATAGCGGCGCTGTCCTGATGTTTCCGCCACAGCTGACAGGTGTAACTCAAGACAATTTACACAATTGTTGATTTTCTTAAAAAGAACTCAATTTGTATAAAACCCTCCAATGCCGTTGTTCGGCGCTTGCATAGATGGCTCGAAGCACGGGAATCAAAAGAAAAAAGAAATCTTTTCATATTTTTAAGGCCGGTATGATAAACAAAAACGATAAACTATTTTTTGCTCCGCAACTTTTAATTAATAATGGGGTTACCGATATTTCATTTTATGCAAAAGCATTCGGTGCTACGGAGAATCTTTGTTTGTATAATGATGATGGCAGCATTCATGTTGCTGAGCTTTCAATTGACGGAGTTATTTTTCATTTGCATGAAGTAACAAAGCCGTATTTTTTTTCGCCCGAAAAACATAATGGCACTACAACAATAATCGGCTTGTTTGTGCCGGATGTAGATGTGGTTATGAGCAATGCAATTAAAGCAGGCGCAACTGAAATAACCCCGGCACAAGATGAGTATGGCTACAGGCAAGGGGAAATTGAAGACCCTTTCGGCCATCACTGGCTTATAGAGAAAAAGATTTGATAAGACAGGAAAGCTGTGGTGAATGTTTAAGCAAAAGCTTAAAAATATTTTTTGAAGTTTTTTAGTGTAGAATTTATGATTGTACTATGAATAAAATAGGATTTAACGTATTGGCCTGGTCGGCCGTAATTACAGACGAACTAAAACCAATTGTTGACAGGCTTAAAAGAATTGGCTACGATGGTGTGGAATTCCTGGTTGGTTCGCCGGATATACCCGCTTATAAGTGGATGGGCAATTATGCTAAAGACCTGGGTTTGGAAGTGACGACGGTTTTTGTAGTAGGTAAAGACGAAAATCCCATTAGCCCGGATGCAGCCGTAAGGACCAAAGCCCTGGAAAGAATTAAATGGGCCATAGACAGGGCGAACGATTTAAATGCAAAATTACTTTGTGGCCCCTTTCATTCTGCACATGCACATTTTGCCAAACGTGCACCTGAAGATTGGGAGTATGCGTATGGAGCCGAAGTATTGCACGCCGCAGGCGAATATGCCGCCCAGGCAAATGTTACCCTGGGATTAGAAGCACTTAACCGTTTTGAATGTTACTTGTGCAATACCACGGATCAGTTGGCCCGGTTAGTTACAGCAGTTGATCATCCCAATGTTAAAGCCATGTTTGATACGCACCACGCCCATATTGAAGAAAAGAATTTTACCCGGGCGCTTTCAATAATTGCACCGCTACTGGCACATGTACATATCAGCGAAAACGATCGCGGCACACCCGGTGATGGCCAGGTACATTTTGAAGAAGCGTTTTCGAACCTGGCAAAAATAAATTACCGGGGCTGGTTAACTATCGAAGCTTTTTCCCGCAATGATCCGGATTTTGCCAATTCAATTGGTGTTTGGAGGGAATATTCCAGGCCGTGGGATATTGCTGAAAACGGGTTAAAATTTATTAAACAAATGAGCAGTAAATACAGCCTGTAATTCAAATTACACGGATTGCTTTACTTTATCGATGAGTTAGTGTAATTCGTAATAACTCGTGTAATAAAGTTTACGTCAAAACATATCTAACATAGCAGTAGTTTTTAATTCTCTTTCGCCACCCTCGTGGGTGTATCCTTTCCACTTACAATACTTTCACTGCTTAGTGCAATGGCCTTTATGATCTCTGCCATGTTATTCATGTCGAGTGTTCCTATCTCGTCACTTTGCTTGTGGTAATTAGGTTCATCGTTTGGCGGCTCGTCCATTTTAGAAGTGGAGATGGTATGTGCAGGCACACCCAGCACTGCAAGTGTTGCGTTATCGCTGCGGTAAAATAATTTTTGTTTGGGATAAGGGTCTGGCTCAAAATGAAATTTGGAATCAACGAGGTTGGCCTGTAATATTTTGCCCATATCACTTTTTTCATAGCCGGTAATGTAGGCGCTGTTTGTTCCCCATTTACTTTCGGTACCTATCATTTCAATGTTGAACATCGCCATCACTTTATCCGCATTCATTTGTTTGCTAAAGTAGCGGCTGCCAAAGCCACCGATCTCCTCCGCAGTAAAGGCGACAAAAACAAGAGTACGTTCATTGTTATGTAATTCACTGAAATATTTTGCCAGCATTATTACCGCAGTGGTGCCGGCAGCATCATCATTGGCGCCGTTATAAATGCTGTCGTTGTTCTTGTCCGGCTTGCCAATACCGAGGTGATCGTAGTGGCCGGAGAATACAACGAACTCGTCTTTTTTGGTTTTGCCCGGAATCACTCCCACAACATTTTTCAAATGCTGTACAGTTAATTCATTTTTAATATGCAGGTTGATGGAAGCGGGGTTAAGGTTCGTGGTTAAAATAAATATTTGAGAAACGGGGGAAGAGAATTTTGCATTGCCAGCAAACCTTTGCATTCCCCTGAAGCGCCTGGTATGGGCTGTATCCACCAGCACAATCACATTTTTTTCCGTATCAAAAATGGGGAAAACAACTTTGGAAAAATCATCATCTTTTTTCACCACTACCACCTCATAATCCTTTAAAGAATTAATATTTATTTCTTCCATGGTTGTATTGGCAGCAACATTGTTAATTGTCAATGAATCATTTCCCAGCATACCACTTACTTCAACAGGCTTTGCTTTGCTCATGGTAAACTCCTGGAAATAAGATGTGTTGGCGCCAAAGAATTGTAAGTTGCTTTCTTTAAATTCCGTCGCAATAAAATCTGCCGCTTTATCAATAGCCGGGGTAAATGTTTTACGGCCCTGCATATCATCGGCAGAAAGTATCTTTTCTATACGTTCCACTTCAGCAGCATTTATTATTTTATCTGCCTGCTGCGCAAAAGAAAAGACGCTTGAGAAGACGGTGATAAGAACTAAAAGTATTTGCTTCATTTTTTTGTTTTAATTACTGGTAATGATGAATGATAAAAATATTTACGAAGATATATTTTTAATGAGCTTGGAGGATTATGTGTTGTAGTTGATCACAAGACTAACAACGGCGAGAGGTTAATAAAATGTCCGTAGTCACAGACTTACGGACAGCAGCACTTTTTAATTTATAGTTTTACTGCGGGTAGCGGGGAATGAACAGAATGATATTAGCTGTTTAAGTTAGTTTCTGACTCATTTTCTTCAGCTTTTTGAAGAGCCTTGATTTGTTTTTGTAACTTAAAATTAAATCCTAAACAATTATTTTCAACTGATAATGCTTCTTTTAGTTGCCCAAAAGTTATACCCTTCGCATTTAGAAAGTTTGTGTGTTCAATAACACATCCTGATAGCGAAACACCCTTCAAATTTGCATCAGAAAAAACAGCTCCCTTTAATCCTGCTCCTTTAATTAAACAGTTGGTCATATCCTGGCGGAAGAATATTGTACTGACCAGTGTTGCGTTCGAAAAATTAGTTTGATTGAGTTTTGCATTTTCAAACGTTACCCTATATAGATAGCTATATTCAAAATTTGTTCTAGTTAGGTCGGTATCTGTTAAATCAGCGCCACCTAAACTACACCTCGAAAAATTGGCAAATGCTAGACTTGAATTAGCAAGGTTAATACCACCTATATTTACCCCACTTAAATCCTGATAAGAAAGATCTATTCCGGGATGTTCATCTGTAAAAAATCGCAAAAAAATGCAAACTTGTCTTTTGAGTCCACAGGAATATGATTCTTCTTCTGATCTGTGCTGGACAACAAAAGCCAATAACCGATAAAGTTGCTGAATGCTCCAAGAATAACGTTTTTGTCAATTGAGAATTCGTTCCTTTCAACAAATTCTATATCCAAAAGCCCGGGTAAAAATTTCCTCAATCTTTCAGACAAAACAGATTTATCTGTGATTTGATCATTTTGAATTATCTCTCTTAGATAACCAGCAATTTCCTTTGACATCGGTCTTCTTGAAAAAAGCGTATTTATTAATTTCAGAGCTCCTTTTTCATCATCAATGCTGTAATTTCCCGTCCTATCTATTTTATCAGTAAAAAGAATCACTGAATTCCAGATTTTTTCCGCGACTAAACTTTTAATTATAAATTTGGCAACGGTTCGGGCAGAAAGGAATTCTATTTCCCACCTGCAGCAAGCCGTAAAACGTTGGCAATAATATTTCCGCACGGAACGTAAAGAAAAAATGACAGTTGACACAGAAATAAAAACTTTGGAACAAGCAAAAAGATATTTTATATCTATGGGTTGTAGCCGTTTTCACATGATGCAGGAATATCCACAAAGATTCGATGAATACAAAGCACTAGATATAGACCCCAATATTGAATCTGAATGGATTAAAGAAGAGTTCGAAAACAAAATAGAGAATTTCAATACAATTCCGGCAAAAGAGTATGGAAATTTCTTGCGGAGTTTAGATTCTATGATTGAACGAAATGAATTCTATCTTGAGAAATTATTTGATTTGGTAACCAAAATACAAGATAGTATACCACTTGAACAGATAGAATATGTATTGTTAACAATAGTTGGAAATAATGGAACAAAATCTAAGGGTGGACTAATTCAAAAGTCTTATGATTTGAAACGTATTGACTTGGCAAATAAGTTTTATACTCAGACAAAATTAATGCTAAAAAGGGCAGAAGAAAATTCGGTAACACTAACTTTTGTCCGAGGTTATTTAATTGATGTAATTGAATATTTTAAAATAAAAGAAAGGAAAGACTTTCTTAATGATTTGCGAGATAAAAGTTATTTAAACCATTTTAACTATTTTAAGGAAGGTGCAGAGGAAGGAAATAAATATTCAATGAAAATGCTGTCTGACTGTTACAGAAAAGGAAAAGGGTGTACAACAGACAGAGGCAAAGCGAAATATTGGGAACAAAAAGCAAAAGAATAAAAAGCCTTTGCCTAACAAAAGTATTACTGCAAGTGTGGCTTGACGTAGATGGAGTTGTTTCTTTTATCGCTAAAACGCAACTTATTTCTCATTATAAATAAACATTAACGTCTCAGCGGGGTTTTCATTTTCATAAAATATTCACGAGTTAAAAGTAAGCATTCGAAAATGAAACCCCGATGCTTGCAGAGAGTTGAAATTATACTTGCCATTCTTCCTTAATCCCGTAAGCGGCAAATGGAATTTGGCGGCAGACTTTGTTTCTTATGAACATAGCAGTGCATCATTTTATGAAGAAGGAATTATTAAGCATTTTGAGCCAAAGCATTATAAGAGTTTGTAGGTTGAGGTTTATTATAATTTAAAATCTCTTATACATCGGGGTTTCACGCAACTCTTTTTTTATTGGATAGTTAATGCGGTGAAAACCCCGCTGGGACGTGAGCAATTCAAAATCACTTCAGCGGTTGAAGGGATACTCATTTATCCAATGAAAGCCACGCTTCGTAAGCAGGAAATCATTTACATCAATTTTGCTTAGCTGCATATACATAGTGTCCTTGCCTGTTGATCTTAATTCCAGGCGGTTTTTATCTATGTCGTTATAAGTAAAATTATATTTTAATGTAGTGTCGTCTCTTTGTGTTAACTGCAACACATGCTTCAGCGTATCATCCTTATAGGTAAATGCAATTAACGTATCACTCATCATTTTTATAGTTATCCTGTCGTACTCCCTAAAGAGTATTTTATTCCATCTTCTTGTATCTGTTAAGAGTGGTGGCAGCGTGTCATTGTTTTCGGTAAATTTTTCTACATTGTAATAACCATAAAGCTTTGGCTTTACTGCATCATCTCCATATTGTTTTAAATTATTAACAGCGTCTATGGTATAAGTTACAAGAATATAAATGATAAAGAGTGCTTTAAAAATAACTGCAGTAACTCTTTTCCATTTTGTTTTAAAAGTGTAAGCGTGAGATTTTAAGGATATAGCTTTGCGGTTAAAAAAGAATTGATACAACCGGCTTATTTCCGGCGCAGCAATAAATATTGCCATAGCCAACAGAGATGAAGAATACAGTTTTACAGGCACATCAAAACAAAAATTAATAGCTACAATATTGCAGGTAACCGTCATGCTGAATAAGGCGCCGAAGGTTGTGCTTTTTCTAAACAGCAGTAACATGCCGCCTATAATTTCTGCAAAGCCCATGAAATAATTATAACCTTTGGAATAACCTAAAAACGTCCATGCAAGCCCCATTGGTGAAGATTGCCCATACGTTTCTAATAACCTTGATATGGAAGGTGAAGGAAATTGCATTTTAAAAACTTTGTACGAACCGTAAGCAATTAAAGAAAATGCCAGGTAATAGCGAACAGCTACAGTTAGCCAATACAGCCACCTGTTATAATTTTTCTTTCGAGCATCTGCTATGCTCCAAATAATGCAACCAATTAAAGCAAAGACAACCATTATAAAAAGCTGCACGTAGTTCCATGTGGTATCGCCGCTGCCGTTAGGTTGTACAGTTATATCGTAAGACAAATGCAGTATATGCTTACCGGTAAATACTACAAGCCAGTTCATGGCATCATCAATAAATGACAATGCATCACCTAAAAAAGAAAGGAAGTTTAGCGGGAAAGGGAAAATATAAATACCGAAAAATAAAAAGCTAAACCTGAAAAGAATTTTTTCAAAAAAACTCCATTCATTAAGTGTGTCAGTTCTGGGTAATTGTAACATGTAGCTAATTTACAAATTGTTTATACTCTATCGCAAACCCTTATTGGGTATAAAATGTAAAATTACCTCCCGGTGGGAATGTTAATGTCCCAGCGAGGTTTTCATTTTCCTAAAATATTCATGAATTAAAAATAAGCATTCGAAAATGAAACCCCGATGCTTGCAGAGAGTTAGAATTAAAATTGCCGCCATTCATTAATCCCACAAACGGGAACCGGAATTTAGCCGCAGACTTTGTTTCTTATGAACATAGCAGTGTATCATTTTATTAAGAAGGAATTACTAAGCATTTTGAGCCAAAACACTATAATAGTTTGTAGGTGGGGGTTTTATTATAATCTAAAGTCTCTTATACATCAACCACAGGTTCAGCGACCATAAAATGGACGTTGGCAATCCGTTGGCTTCACGATGCTTATATTGAAGATGCGTTTGACAAAGTGGAAAATCATTTTACAAAAAACAAAAAAAGCAGCGAATGGAATTTATGAGTAAAGACGCTAAGAAAAGTGATGAAACCGAAACCAAAATAAAAACGCACACCCGTGTACTCAATGGCTTTCCACGAAAAACTAATTGAGATGACAAACGCGGTGGCAAGTTATCGCTGGGTTTATAACGTCACGGGACAGTGCCTAAGCAGCAAGTATATCTTAAAAGAGCGGCCAGGCTTAGTATGCAAACCCGGCTATAAAGGCGAATTGAAAACTGAATTCAATTATTACTATAACCCGAATGGTACTTTATCTAAAGTGGCTACCAAAAGTTTTGACACACCAGACTTTATTATTTATTATTCTTACTTATAATGGCATTATTTAAAAGAATGGAAGGGTTCTATAATATCAAAATTAACCAAGTCATTTTTCTATTTAATTTAGCAATATGAAACCTTACTTAATTTTTGCTTGCTTCTTATTTTTAATAATAAATCCATGCCAGGCTCAAAGCAAAAAGGAAAAATTAAATGAAATAATGAAGGCCTATCACAATTACAACATGTTCGACGGAAGTGTTTTAGTTGCTAAAAATGGCAAGATCATTTATAAGGGTGCTTTTGGATTGGCCAACAGGGAATGGAACATCCCAAATACCGCTGATACAAAATTCATGATTGGCTCTGTCTCGAAGCCACTTACTGCTATGCTAATGCTTATACAGGTGCAGAAAGGATTGATAAATCCTGATAAAACAATATCGGATTATCTTCCTGAATTTTCTGGTAAACCGGCAGCGAAAGTTACCATAAGGCAGCTATTAAACCATACATCCGGTTTGCCGAATTATGATATAATAAAAGATTTTTTCCCAAGGGTCAGCCGGCAGAATTTTACAAGAGAAGAATACGTAAAAATATATATGGATTCTGCGTTGGCTTTTGAACCGGGTACAAGATTTTCATATAGCAGTTGGGGATATTTTACACTGGGCTATATAATGGAAAGAGTTACAGGGAAAACCTATTCACAATTAATGAAGGAAGATATTTTTGATAAAATTGGCATGCATAGTTCGGGTTCTTATTTTCATACACAGGTAGTGGATAAGAGAGCTACTGGTTACGATTATAGTTTTGGAGGATATACGAGTTCAGATTTTCGTGATCAATCCAACACAATGGGAACGGGTGATTTGTATTCGACGGTTGAAGATATTTTCAAATTTGACAGGGCAATTGCTAACAACACTCTACTCAACAAAGAACTTACAGCAGAGATGTTTGCTCCCGGAATGAAACCGGCTCAATATGGCTATGGCTGGTTCAATAAAATGTTTAAATACACCTCAACAGATAGTGTTGCATCCAATTTTCATTTAGGAACAACGGAAGGTTTTTTATCTTTTATACGGCGCATCCCATCAACAAATAGTTTGATAGTTATACTATGTAACAGCGCCCCAACAGATTTTTTTGGGATAACAGAAAATTTGGCCAAAGTGCTTTATAATAAACCTGTGCATCTGAAACAACCCGTTCATAAAGTTGTAGAGAAATTGATAGCTGAGCAAGGAGCAAAAAAAGCAATAGAAGAATACAAACGGATGAAAGCGGATTCTGCTCATTATTATATTGACTGGATCTCGATGAATTTTCTTGCTGATCAATTACTCACTTTAAAAAGATATGAAGATGCAAGGATCACTAGTGAAAACAATGCTGAAGAATTTCCTGATCGTGATTTAGTGATGGTGACAATGGGAAATATTTACCTGGCATTGAACCGTAAAGCAGATGCTATAATTTTTTATAAAAAAGCGCTTGCTATTTATCCAGGTTATGAAGAAGCAAGAAACAGGTTAAAAGAATTGGAAGGAGATAAGTAGCAAAAAATAACTTCGCCTAATATTTTAGCCCGCGTTGGCATTCTGCAAAACCCTTTATCGCATTGTAAAGCCACATCGGGGTTTCCGTTGGGGTTTAAGTTTAAAGTTCAAAATTGGAAAAAACCCGCTGAAGCCAAAAAATAATTGGAAGGGATTAATGCATAGCATTTTTTTTGCTGATTGTTCATATTCTGTCACTTCATAAAACCGCTCCTGGGGTTTATCAGTTATTATTGCAAAAAATATTTATTTTCTATACCATTTGTTTTCATATGCCGGGTATGGCCGCAATCCGCCGGTAAAATAATTACCCCTTTACTCCTTCTTTTTATGCAACAACAAAGCCGCAACGTCCTGTTTGCGCTGGCGGCTAACCGGCAATACAGTTTTGTCTTTTAATATCACCGATCCTTCATTTAAATAAGAGCTGACAAAACTCCGGTTTACTAAATGCGATTTATGAATGCGTAAAAAATTATGCTGCACCAGGATCTCCTCATATTCTTTCATTGTTCTTGCACTCAATTGCTTTTGATCATTGATAAGGAAAAAACGTGTGTAATTTCCTTCGCCTTCCAGTCGTATAATTTGTTCAGTAGAAAAAAACAATGCTCCGTTGATTGTTGGGATGGCTAATTTAAAATCGCTCTCCTTTTTAGTTTCCAGGTTGTGAAAAAGATTTTTTAACAGGGCATCAGTTTGTAACCGGAGGTTTCGTTTTTCTACAAAGCGCTTTACTGCGGTTTTCAATTCTTCTGCATTAATGGGTTTTAATAAATAATCCAGTGCGCTGAATCGTATAGCACGAATAGCATATTCATTGTAAGCGGTTGTAAAAATAATTTCAAAATTTATTTCCTGTAATCCATTTAAAAATTCAAAACCATTTTTTTCGGGCATAATAATATCCTGGAAAACAAGCTGTGGTTGAAATTGCTGAATAAGAGAATGGGCTTCGCTAATTTTTGTGGCAATGCGCAGGTCGGTTATTTCCGGCACATGCCTTTCTATCATCATCTGCAGCACATTTGCAGCCACCGGTTCGTCATCTATGATCAATGCTTTTATCACTCCCTGAAATTAATAAAAAATTTCAGGGAGTAAATTTTAGATGGAGGAAATGCCGGTTTGAATGGTGATCAATACTTTAGTGCCGGCAATATTACCGGCAGCATCCGTTATGTTACTAATGCGTATAATATCATGCAAAGGAAATGATGGATACAATAATGTTAGACGTTCTTCCACCAAACGGATACCCCTCGATTGGTGAGGCAACATCTTTTCCTGCTCCAGTTTTAGCTGTTGGGCTTTTTCCCGCCCAATGCCATTATCAATTATTGAAATCAACAATTCATCATTTTGTAAAAGTTCAAAATCAATTTCCAGCTTTCTCTTATCCTCTTTCATGGCGAGGCCATGCTTCAATGCATTTTCAACAAAAGGCTGTAGCAGCATACCCGGGATTTTCAATGCATCAGTTTCTATGTTTTCATCCACCG
>JBBSBD010000126.1:0-16515 GCA_038251675.1 Chitinophagales bacterium
AAAAGCACTACAAAAAGATGTTGGTTTTACAAAAGAACAACTGGATCAATACCAGCAATTGCGTAAAGCAAATCTGGATAGAGTGAGGCCATTATTCAATGACGTAAGAAATGCAAAATTCAGCTTGTATGATCTTCTTTATATAGAGCCAGTTGCAGATTCAGTAATAAATAACCGGGCAGGAATTATTGGTGCAAAGCAGGAAGAACTGGATATTCAGATGTTTAAGCATTTTGAAAGGGCCCGTAAAATTTGTACGCAGCAACAACTGCCAAAATTTGATACAGCAATAAAACAATTAATCATCAGGATGACGTCGAGGCCCGGAAAAAGTTCGCACGATCATTAGCCTAAATATTTTTCGATAATTCTGCCTTTAGCAGGGCAGACAATTTAAACACAAAAAAAATACCTGGAAATGAAAACAAAACTCATGATGATCGTTGCTTTATTCTTTGCAACAATTACGGCAACAAACGCTCAGCAGCAAGGCTTTCAAAGACGGACTGTTGAAGAAAGGGTTCAATCTGCGATGGAAAAAATTTCAGATCCTCTTAAACTGGACAAAGATCAACAGGATAAAACAACCGCTATACTTACTGACTTTTACAAAAAACAGGATAAGATGAGAGAAGATGCAAGAGCAAGCGGTAACCGCCCCGATCGCAGTGAAATTGAAAAGATGGCAAATGACCGCGACGAACAATTAAAGGGCGTTTTTAATGAAGATCAGTTTAAAAAATTTAAAGATGAAGTAGAGCCATCAATGCGTCCTCAAAGAAGAAATAATGGGCAGGGCGCCGGAAATAGTTAAGGTTGGATGATTGGTTAAAAAACGAGGTTTGTCTTTTAGGCAAGCCTCTTTTGTTTTACCGGCTTCCATAAGTTTCTATCGCCATATTTTCAGAAATTAAATTAAATAGATCTACCCGTAAAGAAAGCAGATATAAAATTGCATCCGGCGAAAAACTATAGCCCCTTGGACGGCCTATAGTCAGCCCTTTGGTATTCAGTACCGCACTTTCCTCAACATTCAGGTCCGAAATTTTCCTCAGTATTAATTTTACAATGGGTTTATCTGAGAAAGGCCGCTCAATAGTTTCGCCATTTAAATCAGTAATGAAATATGACTTTTCATTGATTCCTGTCAATTTTCCTATGTCTGTATCACAACCTAAATACAAATGCAGGTATTCATGAATTTCCATAAAACTTATTAGTTGGTATTAATTTTTCTTCCCGCAGACAATGCTTTAATATCCAGATCAATTCATTTGGAATATTTTTTGTCAAGTTATTTTCCTTTGTTCTTATTAAAAATACTAATCATTTTAAGCAGTCGATTTAAAAAATATTATTACGAATGGTATAAAAGTTCAAAATACTTTTTAGAACTTTAGAAAAAAACATGCTGCGAAAAAAGTTCCTGCAAAAAGTTGCCATTAGCTCTGGCACTTTTTTTACCATACCTGCAATATTACTTGGAGAATCGCATCATAAATTTAAACAACCTTTCACGGATCAGCTTCCTCCTGAAAAAGTAAAAGATTTTGTAATTGCGGGTCACGGCGATCTTCCGAAGGTGAAAACAATGCTCCAGGAGATACCTACTTTGCTGTATGCTACATGGGATTGGGGAGGTGGTGATTTTGAAACCGCCCTGGAAGGAGCAGGTCACGTAGGTAACAAGGAAATAGCCAATTACCTGATCGGCATAGGAGCAAGAACCAATTTGTTTGTATTGACGATGCTTGGAAAAACCGAAATTGTTATATCTTATCTCGATTCTTTTCCACAATATTTAAATGCCCGCGGCCCTCACGGATTTACATTTTTGCACCACGCCCAAAAGGGAGGTGATGACTCGAAAGGCCTCCTGGAATATTTTCAAAATAAAGGATTGAAAGAAACGAAAACCCCATTATAAAAATCTCTAAACATTTTTTATGAATAATGCAATCAGTTGGTTTGAAATTCCTGCTACAGATTTAAGCCGTGCTCAAAAATTTTATGAATCAATCTTTGGTATCACTTTTAATGCTATGGACCTGCCTAATATTAAAATGCGCATGTTTCCGCTTGATGACCCTATGAATGGGGTTGGAGGCGCAATAGTTGATAGCGGCGGCTTTCACAAACCTTCGTTGACAGATGGGCCATTGATATATTTAAATGGCAATCCGGATTTACAAAAAGTACTGGATAAAGTAGAAGATGCAGGGGGAAAGGTAATGGTGCCCAAAACAGAAATTTCGCCGGACTATGGTTTTATGGGCGTGTTTATAGATACAGAAGGAAACCGTATAGGCCTTCATTCAGTTCCTGAAAAATATCTTAAATGAAATGCCAATACCTTTTTATTGTTGTATTTAGCTTCCTTACGCTTATAGGTCATTCTCAAAATAGTACCTCAAAATTGCGGGACTTGAATTGGCTTTTAGGAACGTGGCAAATGGAAAAGAAGGGCGGAATTTTAATAGAAAGCTGGCAACAGGTAAATGACAGCACATTTGAAGAAACTAGTTTTCTATTGAAAGCTTCCGGGGAGAAAAAGCTTCTTGAAAAGGTTCAGATAGTTTCCCGGGGCAATAAATTATTTTATATTCCGACCGTAGCAGATCAAAACGGACAACAGCCGGTGAAATTTGAAATAACTTCTTTTTCAGGAAATGAATTTATTGCTGAAAACCCTGCCCATGATTTTCCAAAAAGAATTATTTACAAGGCAATAACCCAGGATTCTTTGCATGCAAGAATAGATGGCGGGCCTTCAATGCCTGAGAAAAAATCTGATTTTTATTATGTACGACAAAACAAATAAGTTTTTCGTTTTAAGACTAATTATGCTTAGTTGCTCTAAATTTTAAATACATTTTATGGCATACGATGAAAAACTTACAGACAGGGTAAGAGAAGTAATTGCCGCTCGTGAAAAAAATATAGAAGAAAAGAAAATGTTTGGAGGATTGTGTTTTATGGTGAATGATAAGATGTGTGTAGGCGTGCAAGAAAACAACCTGATGCTTCGCATTGCGCCGGAAAAATTTGAAGAAGCTTTGGAAAAGGAAGGGTGCAGACCAATGGAGTTTGGCGGAAGAACAATGACTGGTTTTGTCTATGTGGATGAATCTGTTTTAAATACAAAAAAGAAACTGGAAACCTGGATGCAATTACCTTTGGAATTTAATAAAATTGCGAAGGCTTCGAAAAAGAAAAAACCGGCGGCAAATAAAAAGTAGCATTTCAAACACTTACACCGATACTTCCTCAAGTACTTTATCAATACGATCCTTCAACGAATCATAATCAATATATCCACGTGCAATCATGTGAAATTTTAATTCACTTGTTTGAATAAATGCTGCGGGGAAACCAGTCACTTGCAATTGCTTACACAAGGCAAATTCATAATTTGCCCGTTCCTTGTACTCTTCATCCTGAAGCTTTTCATAAAATTCTTCTGCGGGAATATTATATTTTTCCAATAGAAGCCGATATGCCTCATCATCTGTAAGATCGCGGCCTTCAAAGTGTAAAGCATATTGAAGGTCGGCTGCAAAGCTCACCTGTTGATCAGGATAATAATCTTTAAAAACACACAAAGCTATGGCGGGCTTTTCGGAATGAGGGAACCAATCACTTTGCTCAGGATGCTTTATATGCCACAGGTAATCTTCGCCAAACTTTGTGCCTGTTATTTCCTCTACACGTTTATAAGCGCCTTCTATATATTTCGCTGTCGCGCCTATTGATACCGGCTCTTCCGGCAACACCATGCCACCCGATAATACTTCAAACTCAAGCCTGCTTTTGTATTCAGAGTAAATTTTTTTCATCACTTCGCTAAAGCCATAACACCAGCCGCAGTATGCGTCGTAGCAATATATAAGTGTTGGGGTCATTTCTTGATTCTTGATTCTTGATTCCCGATACCTGCTAACAGTCGCTATTCATCACCCACGGCGGACAATGCGCAAAGATACCGCTCAATATATTCATCCTTCTTTTTAAGCTTGTATTGCATGATAAATCTTGGATGGGCTAATGGCACAATCTTTTTAAAAAATTTCATTTCGTTGTTAATCTTCGTGAAATAAGCAAAATTCTTTCCTTCTCCGAGACAAAAAGCGACGTCTTGTTTTCTGCAAAATTGTAGCTGTTGGTTCATGCTTTGAATCACAAAATTTTTGATGCTTTTTTCTAAAACCTTATCATCATAATAGTTAAGGTTTTTATTGTGTTTTGTAAATCCCAAAGGGCATATAGAAGAAATATAAAACTTGCTATAAAAAGAAGCTACGCCTCCGAAAGAAGCAATCACATCGTAAATGAAAAGCGAACTCAATTCCTGTTTCTTTTGAAATTCATTTTCAATACCGCAAACTGACGCAAGCCGCAAAGGATCTGTAAAAGGGATACCGGTAATGCCGCCACCAAATCTTCCGGGGTTAATGCCCAATATTAAATGGCGGTTATTGTTATCACCGTAATATTTGTTATAGAATTGCCGGCAAATATTGCAGGTGTATTCTTCTTTAAAAGGATTCATTACTTCTACGTCATCCGGAAGCTCAGTCTTTAAATCCAGGTTTTTTAGAAACGAAAGAATTTGTTTTGATACATGCATCTGCGTTATTCAAGGCTTTTATTTAATGCGCTTCAAGCCAATTCTCACCAACACCAATTTCCGCGTCGGCGGGCACATCATTTGGCAGCAACAAAGCATTCTGCATACAGTCAATAATTATTGGCTTTATTATTTCCACCTCGCTTTTATGTGCATCAAAAACAAGTTCATCATGCACCTGCATGATCATTTTTGATTTAAAATTCTGCTTCTTAAATTCATCATGAATTTTGATCATGGCAAGTTTAATCATATCTGCTGCAGTGCCCTGTATCGGAGAGTTGATCGCATTACGCTCTGCATAACCACGCACGGTAAAATTAGATGAGTTAATATCTTTCAGCCAACGCTTGCGCCCCATTAGCGTTTCTACATAGCCGTTTGCTTTACAAAACGCAATGGTTTCATTCATGTATTTCTGAATATTAGCAAATTGCTTTTTATAGTTTTCAATAATTTCTTTTGCTTCACTCCTCGAAATTCCTAAGTTCTCTGCGAGCCCGAATGCCCCTTGTCCGTAGATAATTCCAAAATTGACGCTCTTTGCTTTATAGCGCATCTCTTTTGTAACATTATCTTCTTCTACGCTGAAAACCTTTGCAGCGGTTGCCGTATGAATATCCCTCCCTGATTTAAATGCTTCACACATTGCAGGATCACCACTGATGCCTGCAACAATGCGCAGTTCAATTTGCGAATAATCTGCAGAGATAATTAAATGATCACTATCCCGTGGAATAAACGCCTTACGTATTTCACGCCCTCTCTCTGTTCGTATGGGAATATTCTGAAGGTTTGGATTATTGCTGCTGAGCCTGCCCGTTACAGCAATGGCCTGGCCATAACACGTATGCACACGTTGTGTTCTTTTATTAACAATCTGTGGCAACGCATCCACGTAAGTAGATTTCAGTTTTGTGAGCTCGCGAAAGTTTAAAATATCTTCAACAATGGGATTCTCTTTTGCGAGTTTCAGGAGCACATCCTCACCAGTGGAATGCTGGCCACCTTTTGTTTTTTTGCCTTTATTTAATTGTAATTTTTCAAATAATACTTCACCCAATTGTTTCGGCGATGCGAGATTGAATTTGATGCCGGCTTGTTCGTAAACACTTTGTTCGCATTTCGCAGCCTCAGTTTCTAACTCCTTTGAATAGACATTTAGAAAGTTCATATCAACTTTTACGCCTTCGTATTCCATATCTACCAATACTTTTACCAGGGGAGTCTCCACTTCGTTGAAAACTCTCTCCACCTGCTTTTCTTTTAAGTATGGCGTAAAAACATTTTTTAATTGCCGGGTGATATCAGCATCTTCCGCCGCATATTCTTTTACTTTTTCTATTTCCACATCCCGCATTGTGCCCTGGCCTTTTCCCTTTTTACCAATAAGTTCTGTAATAGAAACAGGTAAATAACCAAGATATTGAGCGCTTAGTAAATCCATGTTTCGTCTGCCTTCGCTTTCGATTACATAGTGTGCAAGCATGGTATCAAATACTTTTCCTTTTAATTCAACGCCATACCATTTCAGCACGAGCATGTCGTATTTTATGTTTTGCCCGATCCATGTTCTCGATTCATCATTGAACAATTCAACAAAATAGCTAAGTATCTTTCTTACCTGCTGCTCATCATCAGGGCAAGGAACATAATAGCCTTCGCCATTTTCATAAGAGAAGCTTAGGCCAACAAGTTCTGCTTCATTCGCATCTATGTGAGTGGTTTCTGTATCGAAAGAAATTTCCTTTTGGCTGCTTAATTTTTTTACGAGATCCTTTATCGATGCTTCACCTTCCACGAGCACATAATTATGCGGTGTATTGGTGATATTTTTTTCAGCGGCGAGACCTTGTTTTTCTTTTGCTTTTTCTTGTTCTTCGGGTTTGGGAATGGGAACTTCCATGGCATTGCCAAAAAGATCTGTTTGTATTACCTGCTTTTCAACAACAAACACATTATACTCATCGCCTAAAATTCTTTTGCCTAATGTTTTAAATTCAAACTCCGCAAAAAGATCTTTAAGCACTTCTGTATTGTAAGCTTTTACCCTGAAGTCCTCTTCATGGAATTTACACGGCACTTCTGTAATGATTGTTGCCAGCTTTTTGCTCATAAGGGCCGCTTCTTTTCCTGCCCTTATTTTTTCACCCAAAGAACCTTTAATATTTTCCGCATCTGCAAGAATGTTCTCAACACTTTCATATTGTGCTAATAATTTTGATGCGGTTTTTTCTCCAACACCTGCGATACCGGGAATGTTATCGGCAGCATCGCCCATCAATCCGAGAATATCAATTACCTGGCTCACATTTTTAATACTCCATTTTTCACAAACTTCTTTCACGCCCATAATTTCAACTTTCCCTCCCTGGTAACCCGGCTTGTAAATTTTTATTTTATCGGTTACTAACTGCCCGAAATCTTTATCAGGCGTTACCATAAAAACTTCGTAACCCTCTTTCTCCGCCTGCTGTGCCAGAGCACCGATTATGTCATCAGCTTCATAACCATCGCACTCAACCACGGGCAGGTTGAACCCTTCGATTATTTTTTTTATATCCGGAATAGAACTCAATAAGTCTTCCGGAGCTTCCTGCCTGTTGGCTTTATAAGCTTCAAAATCAGTATGCCTTTCCGTAGGCGCCCATGTATCGAAAGCTACTGCGAGGTGCGTAGGTTTTTCCTTACTTAGCAGGTCAAATAAAGTATTAGTAAAACCAAATTGTGCATTGGTATTTTTGCCCTTTGTAGTGATTATCGGGCTGCGAATAAGTGCATAATAAGCACGGTAAATAAGTGCCATCGCATCAAGCAGAAATAACTTTTTTTCCATCGGACAAATGTAAAACAAAGGAAGTAGGCGGCAAAAGCTATCCGGATGGTAAAACAAATTAAGATTTGAAGATTTGAAATTAAAAAGGGCTTCTAGTGGCCAGGCACCTGAGTGTAGCCTTTAGAAAGCTAAGTTTCTAAAATACTTTCGCCTTTAACTTTTGTAACTTTAAATATGGAAGTAAAAGAATCAGACCACGCTTATCAAAAAAAATACTATTCCATACACGAGTACCTGGAGATGGAAAATGAAGCGACAGAAAAGCATGAATATTATAAGGGGGAAATCTTTGCCATGTCTGGTGCAGGCAACCGGCATAATATAATTTCGGTTAACATGATTGTGTCGCTTGGCAATTCACTAAAGGGTAAACCTTGCCAGCCCTATGGAAGTGATATGAGAATTCACATACCTGAAAATACTTTATTTACCTATCCTGATATTTCGATCATTTGCGGTGAAATAATGACTTCAAAAGAAGATGAAAATACATCTACCAATCCAATAGTGATTATTGAAATACTTTCACCATCTACCAGGAACTATGATCGCGGTGTAAAGTTTATGTTATACCGTGCCATCCCCACATTGAAGGAATACGTTCTGGTAGAAGCAGAATCAATTCATGTAGAACAGTTCGGCATTAACAAAGATGGGCTATGGCAACTGAAGGAATATTCTAACAAAACAGATCAGTTAATTTTAGAATCTATCTCGGTAACGTTGCTATTGGCAGATGTTTATGATAGGTGCAAGCTTTAAACATGAATTACTCTAATTTATAAAATCAATATTGGCTCCATCACTAACATTGGAATCAAAATCTCGAATCCAAATAGTAAGGCAGCATCGCTCTCCAGGTAGGCCAGTCATGGGTCATGTCTTCACCCCAAATATCCAGCTCATAATTTATTCCTTTATCGTACAAAACTTTTGCAAACCTTCCGGCTGCGCCGGGGTCCTCATAAGCACCGCTTCCTGAAAGTATGTGTATGTGATGGCTCCTTCGAATGTTGTCCAAATACCATTCATCGGTAAGACCGGGCATATAATTCTCTGGCGAATTAAAATAAACCTGGTCATCATTAAATCCTTTTGTGTATTCATGCAGGTCATATACGCCACTCATGGCGATAACACCATTTATAAGATCGGGCCGTTTCAAAAATAAGTTCATACTGTGCAAAGCGCCAAAGCTTGCTCCGCTTATGATAATTGGCGTGTCATAAGAAGTACTGCTTTTAATAAAAGGAATTACTTCATCAAAAACGTATTTATTGAATTGGTTGTGACGAATTCCCTTGTGTTCACCCTGCATATCGTTATTGAGCCAGCTTTCTGTATTGATGCTGTTGATAGAAAATACTTTCACTTTTCCAGAATCAATAAAATGCGCAATAGAATCAATTAATTGAAACCGTTCATACTCCAGGTAATCTGCTGCTGCGGTAGGTACCAATAAAAGGGCAAAGCCATAATCGCCATAAGTCACAATGGGCATTTCTTTATCCAGCGAGGGGCTGTACCATGAAGTGATTTCTCTTTTCATAAAAAGTTGTAATTATTAAGAACACAAAATAAGAATAAAACGGACGCGGAACTAAGCTTGGTACTTAGGAGAATATAACTTGATACTGTTTCAATGTTCAGTGAGCTCGGTGACTTTTTCTTTAGGTGGCGGTGTGGTATTGAATAGTTCTTCGGGTGATTTTCCTGAAAAAAGATTTACTTCTTTTATAAAATGAGACTGTTCGTAGTAACCATTTTCATAAGTGATATCGGTCCAGCTTTTTTCGGGCTGCAGCATTTTATGATGTAGTACGATAGTTTTATTCACTTTGGTAGTTTCTATATATGTGATTAATTTTTTTGCGTAGAAAGAAACCATTAGTAAAACAAGAATCACCTTTGGGCTCTCTGCCCCGGGGCTGTTACATGCAGAGCCAATGTATTGAATTGCAAATACCGGCCAGTTGGGTTAAATGCAGGTATTGGCCCTTCCCCAGATAGTGCATAGCTTTCAATAGCCGCTAAAATCTTTGGCGGCCTTGCAATTTGATTTTTATTCTGTCGATAAGGTTTTGAGTTTGGTAGAAAAACCAATAAAGGAGTTTTCTTTTATTAATAACTAATAATGGAATATTAAGAAACGGAGTCTTTTATGAAATTTTACTTATTGAGTAGTTGTTAACAGAAGCTTTTATCAAAAAACAATAAAACCGGATAATGCCAGGCATTTATCAATTAGGAAGATGCGATGCGATGGCCGAATTTTAAATAAGACGAAATACAGGTAACTATATCACTTAAACGCTCCAAAATGAAAAAAATAAAAATAATTCTATCGTTATGTTTTATTATAACCGTGTCAGAATCCTGTGCCCAGCTTAATGACACATTGCAATCCAAAATCCACCCCAAGGCCAGTTCTGATTTATTATTTAAAAAATCAGGAAATCAAAACACCATTGCCTGGATCCTACTTGGGGCGGGAGCAGGATTAGGGATTGCCGGATTGGCTGTTGGTGAAGGCGGGGTCAAGCGCGTGTGGAGCGATCCCGTTGACAGAACTCTTTCAACTGTATCAACAGGTGGGGCATTGGCTTTAGTTGGCGGAGCATCAATGCTTGCAAGTATTCCATTTTTTATCGCATCTGGTAAAAACAGGAGAAAAGCAAGTGTCATGCTTAAAGATGAATCAGTTTCATTTTCACGTCAATTACATTTCGGTAAAAGCTTTATTTCACTTGGTATTAGTGTCAATCTTTAATCAAGGTATAGCAATAAGAATTCCTTTAGAAAAAAAACCTTCTTATGAAAACATATCCGGTTTTTAATACTGCCCTTCCCATTTGTGATTGAAAATATTCCGCTTTAGCTATTAATAGTTCTTACCTCAACGCATATTAATTAAACAATTTGTTCTAACATTTTAAAAAGGAGGTCAAAAATGAAAAAGTTATTTTCTTTAAATCATTCTAAATTTTTATTCTTTAGGAATGAAGGGTTACTTTTTATTGCATTTATTGTTACTGTATTTACAGGCTGCGTAAAAGATTATTCTCCGCCATGCAAAGACAATGACTTTACAAAAGGAAAGAATAAAACCATTGTTGTGCACGAGGGCGGTTCTATACAGGCAGCTGTTGATGCGGCTTCACCCGGCACCATTATTCTTATTGAACCGGGAACTTATAATGGCGAAATAGAAATAGACAAAGCAGGCATTCAGTTAATTGGTAAGACCTGCTTCGCATTTGAAAAAGTGATTATTAAAAATCCGGGAGATGAAGATTGCGGCATTATGGTACACAAGGGCGGAGATGGCTTTGTTTTGAAAAATGTGACCGTTCAGGGTTTCAAAGAAAACGGAGTTTACCTTGAGTACATCGATAATTTTTTGTTATCGCATGTGGTTGCTATCAACAATGACGAGTACGGCCTATATCCCGTATTTTGTACAAATGGCCTCATAGAATATTGCTCTGCTACCGGAAGTTCTGACACCGGAATATATGTTGGCCAGTCCGAAAGTGTTGCTATGCAGTACAACGAAGCGTATGGAAATGTAAATGGCATTGAAATTGAAAACTGTACCAAAGTGGCTGCCATTAAGAACCATTCTTACGATAATGTATGCGGAATACTGATTGTATTATTACCTGGCCTAACCGTTAAAGCAAGCGCTAATGTTTTAGTCTCCGAGAATAATATTGAGAAGAACAATCATGTAAATTTTGCTAACCCGGCAGGTGGTTTTGAGGCCTTTGTACCAAGCGGTTCAGGAATTTTGCTGGTAGGCGTTGACAATGTTACTATTGAAAAGAATAAAATCAGTAACAACAATTTTGTAGGAGTGGCAACTGTAAGCACCGTGATACTGGGAGCATTGGCTGGCCTTCCTCCCGAAGCTTTTGGAGACATAGAACCCAATGCCGACGGTGCAAAAATCACTGATAATGCACTTGTAAATAATGGAAGCGCTCCTCCTGCCGGGTTGCCGTTACCTAGCGTAGATCTTTTGTGGGATGGGAATGGAGTGAATAATTGCTGGAAGAATAATACGTATGTAACTGCTTATCCATCTCCATTGCCGGTGTGTAATTAATATTTTTGAGAAACGGAGTACTGCACCGCTCCGTTTCTCAAAATAAGATCGTCTAATTAACTAAATCATGAAAATACTATTATGAAAAAAAATATTTTGTCTTTCCTGCTGGCAGGCTATAACAAATCAGAAATATTCCAGCGATTTCTAAAGAGGCTGGGTAAAGAAAACATTAAATACAAAATTGGGCTTAATAAGATTCAAAAAACACAAAATATTTCCCCGTAGTTTCCTAAAATTAAAACATAATTAAAAATTCTTTGATGAAAAAACTTCTTATAATGATTTCAATATGCTGCTTTTTTGGCTCCTGTAAGAAAGATAAAACTTCAGAACCGGAGACTTACAATATTCAATTTTCTGCTGAAGCTCTGGCGTACGTTCAGTTACCGCTCAATAAATATTTTATTTACAAAGATTCAGCAAGCGGAGCGCTTGATTCGGTAGTTGTAACACAGAGTAATTTGAAAAAGCAATTTGCAGCTCCTTACGTCGCTTCAACATTTCGAAATGCAGTTCCTGGATTTTATTACCAGGAATTTTCACTTCTTATTACAAAATATAATGGAACATCGGAAGAAGATTGGTTTTATGGATTTGCAACAAGTTCCGGTGTCGGCCCTACCATCTATAATTCTGATTCAGCCAATTTGAACTTATTGGAAAAAGATAGAGTCAATAATAAAAACTTAAATTATGCATTCCTCTATCCATTCACTCCCTACTCTTCACTACAAGAAAATATTGCTGTAATACCTTCAATAACTATCGAAGGGAAAATCTATACAAATGTGGAGTTATATTCCTATTCGAATACAACTGATAACACACGTGCTGATTATTTAAAAAGCACTTACTATTGGGCGAAAGGTGCAGGAATTATTAAAAGAGAAATAAAAACTTCCAGTTCAGTTAAAACAAAAACTCTTGTAAGATATGGATGAAGCATATAAATTATCCTGGCTAATAAAAAGCCTGCCCCGCAGGCGCCTTGCTTTTTTCATTCACGCAAGGAGAAGCCGCCTTTGTATGCGGTGTTGCAGGAAGTTTAGGGAAGAACAAGACCTACACAACTGCTTATCCATCGCCTTTGCCGGTATGTAATTAATATTTTAACCAAATAAGTCATGAAGTACTATCATGACAATAAAGAAAGCAAATACTATTTATGCAAGTTTCAAATTGGATAACCCATTTTCTTTTCATGAGGCAAGCATAAATCCCGGCTTTTATCCATCATTTGGAGAAAATATTAATTTAAATTATAGGTAAAAGTTTAAGGTCATAAAATTATTAATGCAAAAAGAAGTCATGGAAAGTGCTATAATTCTCAAACAAAATTAGACCTGAATGAAATTCACCATTCGGGAAGCTATACCTGAAGATTCGGATAACCTGATTGAACTGACTTCACTTGCACCGATGGAAGGGGTGATCGGTTTAAAGATTGACAGGAGGCCTGATTTTTTCCGGCTGCTGCGCTTAAGCCAATCATTTATTACGCTTGTTGCAGAGAATGATACACACGAAATAGTTGGTTGCTTCGCGGCGACTAAAAGTAAAATGTGCATTAACGGAAAATCAGCCTGCGTATATTATCTGCGTGATTTAAAGGTGCACCCTGATTACAAAGGATCAATGGTTGCTTTCCATCTTGTAAAAAAAATGTATAACTGGCTTATAAAAGAAGGTGCCGATATTTTATGCTGCACAATGGCTTCTGGTAATGATTCGGTTGTACCTTTTTTCAAGGGGCGTGCCGGCATTCCCGCTTTTGAGGAAGTAGCGAAATATAATGTTTATCAAATCCTACCATCGTACAATTCAAAATTCTTAGATGCTCAATTATTTGAAGACAGCACCTCGCTTGCTGATTTTTTTAATACGCAATTCAGCCAGTTTACTTTAAAGCCTTGTAAAATATCCCGGGAGGAATTAGATGGTTGCATAAATTTTTCAATTATAAATGAAAAAAACATCTCTGCCGGAATAGCCGCGTTCGACCCGTCTTTTTGCAAACAAAATATTGTTACACATTATTCATTTTCTATTGCTGCTTTACTTAATTCACTCAGGCTATTAAAATATTTTATGAGGCTCCCATCATTGCCAGAAAAACACATGCCTTTAAAAATAATTTATGCAAAATATTTAGCATTTACCGGCAGCGAAAGATTTTTGAAGAGTGTAATTCAACAACTGCGGCACTATGCATTTAATAAAGATTATCACTTAGTGGCGATTGCAGTTGATGAAAAAGATGATAGTATGAACAAACTGTTGAAGCCGCTGAGCCGCTTTGTTTTTAAGTCATCGTTGCTCGCAACAAGCCTGCAAAACAATGAAAAAGTACTTTCTGAAATGAAGAAAAATATTTGCTATGAAGATTATTCTCTCGTTTAATAACTAAAAAAAAACAATCATGTTACAAGAGACTTTTGAAGAAATTATTCCCCTTGAACAGGAATCTGTAATTACAGATATTTTGGGGCAGGCCATTACCGGCGAACTTATCGGCATGTCGAATTTTGCATCACTTGCAGATGCTGTTGACGATATTCATGAAAAGCTGGAATGCGTAGAACATGCCAATTGTGAAAGAGGGCATGCGGAAGGCTTTATGTTAATTGCAAAACAATTTAATCTTAAGCCGGTAATAAATATGAAAGGTTATTACTGGAATGCAGTTCGTGAATGTTTTTTGAAATACGCAAAAGCGAAAGATTTCATCGGCTGCCTTTTTATACAGGAAGTAATACTGGAATGCTTCGCTGTAAGTATGTATCATGATGTTGGCAATGCATTAGGCAATGAAATCGGCGAACTCTTTTTAGCAATATCATCCGAAGAAAAAGAACATATAGAACACTCCATTGATATACTGCAAAATGAATTGAATAAAGATTACGACGGCTTTACAAACAAAGTGCAGACGATACATAGTGAATGCATGGGTATAATGGGCGAGTGGACAGCAGCAGTTGATATAAAAGGGCATTGCGGAGTCTGCCATGGCGAATGCATGAAAGGCTCATTACATCATATCAATCTCACGCTAAAAACCATTCGTGGTAATGCACTTAACCTTTATATGAAAACGCTGGATCGAATAGGTTTACCAGCGGAAAAAACTTTGCAATGGGTAATCAACCTTCCAGCTTAAAGTTTGCGGTAATTGGTCACCAGGAGTCGTGGCAAAATGTAATGCAGTTTATACAAACTATGCGTTTGCCAGGTAATGACAATGACCTGACATTAGATAAGGTAAAAGAGATTTTTACTTACATACCTCCGAGGAAAATTTTTGAAATTGGAATAAGCTCAATTTTGTGCGGGGAAATTAATGGTGCATACATAGAGACTTTTATCGCCCCGGATCAACTTGATGTAAGACACCTTAGAAAAAATATTGAGAAGGTAAAACAGGCCTGTGAAGTATGTGCAAGACTGGGTGTGCATGTTGTTTCGCTTGGCGGATTTAGTTCCATCGTATTGGAGGCTGGCAACGAGTCTTTCTCAAAAATAGAAGATACTTTCTTTACGACCGGCAACTCATTAACTGCCGCGTTTATAGTTAAAGGTGTCGAAAAGGCCTGTGCTTTTTGGCAACAATCTTTATCAACATCAAAGCTTCTTATTATTGGTTCTACAGGCGATATTGGGTCGGCATGCGCTTTATATTTTTCAGGCAAAGTAAAAAAGTTGCTGCTGTGCGCAAGGCAGGAAGCAGCTTTACAAAAACAGGCAAACGAATTTACAGCAAAGAACGTGTCAAATAAGGCTTCTGTTCATTTAGAAGAATTAATTGCCGAAGCCGATATCATCATCAGTGTAGCAAGCTCCATCGTCAATGATCATGATTTTGAAAATATTAATTGTAACACTATCGTTTGCGATGCAGGCTATCCAAAAAATCTGCAGGCGATTCATATAAAAAATCATGAGAGGTTGTTCCATGGAGGCATGGGTATGGTAACCGGAGGTTATGAATTTGAGAATAATTTGGAACTAAGCTTTTATAAATTCCCATTGCCCTCCGTATCCCATGGTTGCCTTCTTGAAGCCGTTGTTCTTGCCATGGAAAATGTTAACAGCAGCTTTTCAAAAGGAAGAGGAAATATAACATTAGATGCAATGGCAAATATTCTTTCCATGGCAGAAAAACATGGAATACAACCGGCGCCCTTATTTAATAAAGTTCCCATCAATGCAACAGCAGAAATATCATACTGATAAAGTTTCGCAAGGCCAGGTGCAACTCTCGCGTCTCATATTTACCCATAATTGGGAAGATCCAGCAATTGACGAAAAAGTTTTGAAGATAAAAGAAGGTGATACTGTTTTTACAATCACATCAGGCGGCTGCAATAGTTTAGGATTTTTACGGTTTAATCCATCTGCGATTTACTGCGTTGATATTAATCCTGCACAAAATTATTTGATGGAATTGAAGCAGGCTGCATTTAAAGAGTTAGACTATATAACCTGTTGCAATTTTCTTGGATTGACTTTATGTAAAAACAGGAAAGAAATATTTCATTCAATAAAAAAGAACCTCTCGAAAGAAGCTTTATTGTTTTGGAATGATCACATGAATATTATCAATAGTGGTGTAATTATGAATGGCAGGTATGAAAAGTTTGTAAAGATTGCGGGAAGGTTGCTGCGCCTGTTGCAGGGAAATAAAAAAGCGGAAAACTTTTTTTCGCTTCCATCTGTTGAAGAACAAAAACAATTTTACGTTGAGAAATGGGATAACAAAAAATGGCGGTGGATATTTAAAACCATGTTTAATAAAAAACGATTGGCTAAAAAGGGATTAGTAAGCGATTATTTTCACTTTGATGACGGCTCAACTTCCTTCTCTGAAAGTTTTTATAAGAGAGCATCGCATGTGATGAAAGATATTCCCGTTAACACCAACTACTTTATCGCGTTATATTT
>JBBSBD010000127.1:0-16431 GCA_038251675.1 Chitinophagales bacterium
ATACCAATAATCATAAAAATTAGATACGCCGTATCCGTTGAAGAAAAAAAAGTATCTCCATAATCCTGCACCTGTGCAATATCAACCTTCAGCATATTTTCCTGGATCTTGCCAATGATGCTGCCAAAAATATTTGATACCGGCAACCAAAGAAATATATTAATGTACCTGGCAATCCAAACTGTAAGTGTATGCTGGAACCCATCGAATACAGCAATGCCAAAAACAAGCGGCCCTAAAATCGCCAATACAATTAAATAAAATGTCCGGATGGTATTGATGCAAAGTGCTGCTGCTTCATACAATACCCTTAGCACCTCACTCATCCATTGCTTGATGGAATTACGAAAATTGTAAGAAGCTTTTGCCATTGCAAATTTTATATCATTACCAATCCCGGCAAAAAGGCCTTCATCAGATGCTAAATCATTTGGGTGAGTGTATTTATACCATTTATCCCTGTCACCACTGCCAGTCTCACCAACATACATTTTCCATACATCGGTTTTCTTAATTGCTTCTTCTTTCTTTTGTAAAAGCACAGCAATGGCTTTATTTGAATCATCTACCATTGCAGCAGTGCCAGTAACCGTGGGATTCATCACGCCATTAATCATGGCAATAACAGAAGGGAAAATAATAATTGCAAAGCCCAGCACAAAAGGCCGGAATAAAGGATAAAAATCAATCGGCTCTGCGTTTGCTATATGCCGCCATACACGGCTGGCAATATACCAGGTGGCCGCAAAGCCTGCAATGCCGCGGCCTACACCGATTAGCTTACTGCACAAAGGAAGCATCTCCGTATATAATTGTTCTAACACCTGGTGCAGGCTTTTTATATCATCTGCAAAACCGCCACTTTGTGCAAACAAAATATTTGGCAGCATTATGCCCATTGCAATTACAGCAATTAGTCTTACACACTTTTTCATACTCACATTTTAATTGCGTTAACACTATAAGCCATTCAATTTTTCAGACAGTTTCGTATCCACCATTTCCCTGCCTCTTTGAACGGCCAGCACATTGGTTTCATTATTAAAACTTCTCAGAAAAACCAACTTATCAGTTATCTCAGTGTAAACCCTGTCAATGGCAGCAATCCTTTCATCATCACTCATGCGTAATTTACCAGCAGTGATAACTATAGTCAGTTCATTTAAGTTTTGAAGACTCTTATTGAAGAGGTTGCTATAGATATTACTCATGTAATTCAATTCAGACGGATTAAAAAGATTCGAAGAATTAAAGCGCCTGAATGCGGCTTTATATTCTTTAACAATTTGGGTTTGACAGGTTATTATATCCGCAATACGTTTATATTTTCTTACAGCAGGACTAACCTGTAACAACGCACTCAAAAAAGCATCGTGTAAATTGAAATTCCCTTTTGAAACATCTTTGATGGTATTGTATCCAGTACTCACAATCTCATAGCCTTTCTTCATGTTACTGAGTATCTTTTTCAATTGAGCCAGCTTCTCAACATTTAAGATTAATTGTTGTGCTTCGGCTGATTGTGCAGTAACATTTACGCATGATATGGAAAACGAAATGCACAAAAGCATTGTGATATTTTTCATTTTAATCCATTTAATTTTTTAGAAATAATTACATCTTTTAAGTCGCTATCTCTTCGTACGCACAAGCCTGCAGCCGCATTACTAAACGACCGGACAAAAACCTGCTTGTCTGCCATGTCAACATATAGTTTGTCTATTGCTGCAATACGTTCATCATCTTTCATAGAAAGTTGCCCATTTGTAATCAGGTTGAAGAGTTCATCTAAACACTTTGCACAATCGTCCAACAGCGCAGAAAAAACTTTTTGTAGATAATCTAATTCTGCTGTAGTAAGCAGGCGGCTACTTTTGCAATCCTTAATTGTTTTAGCGGTTTCATTTGCGATAGTTATTTGGAGAGCAATAATGTCTGCAACTTTTGCATATCGTTTTATTTTGGGATTTACAGTAACTAAGGATGTGAAATAACTGCTATGCATATTCCAATCGCCATGCTTAATATCCTGAATGGTGCTAAGTCCTTTCTTTGCTATCCTATAGCCTTTAGATACATATCCGATATAAACCTGCAAGGCTGCTATTTGTTGTACCAGGTATTTTCTTTGTGTTGCTTTTTGCTTATACCATTCGGCAAAGGTTTGTGCAGATATAGATTTTGCAAATGACAGCAATAACGCTATCGCTATTATTTTTTTCATACTCCACATTTTCTCTTTCACAAATAATTATTAATTGATGCCGTATAACTTCTTCACTACATCAATATCATTTCTTTCTTTAGACCGCTGTAAACTTACCCGGATATTCTGCTGGTTGAATTGCCTTAAATCAGTAAGATTCTGTTCGATGTTATCAGATGCTGAATGAATAATTACCAATCTTTTGGCATCTGTCATTTGGGTGGCAAAAGCGGTAATTACCATTTGCACCTGCTCAATACTTTTAAGGCTTTCATCAAGGATACCCGTATATACCTGTTGCATGTAATCAATTTCCTGCTGGGTAAAATTTTTATCCTGCCTGGATAAATTGAAGGCCGTTGAATACTCTTTTACTATTTGTACCTGTTTGCTGATAATGTCTTTTACTGCCTGGTAAGTAGCAATGGCATTCTTGACTTTTGATAGTTCATCAAAATATTTAGCATAGAGTTCTTTTTGTTTATTTGCCCAATCGCCAATTTCCTTCAGCTTTAATTTTGACATTTGGTTCTCCAATGTCTTCTGGGCATTCTGTAGCCATATTGTTTTATTCTGCAAGCGTTGAATTTTTAAATCAACTGCTTTGATAACTTTTATTACTGCCGCTTTTATTATATCATAAATAGGAATCTGTGCTTCGGTATGCTGCACAGGTGCAAGGCTTATCAGCAGGGATATGCCTGTGATGGTTAATAATTTTTTCATACTTCACGTTTTCACTTTCACAATTATTTCAATTACCCAAATAGTCAACCAGTACTACTGTCCAGCTATTTTTTTGTATGTTGTGCTTCCCGATTGCAGGCTTTGAGTTCCGCTATTCCAAATTAAGGTCCTGCCTTCTTTCTGTTCAAACAACGTCTGTTTATCTGCATTAAATTCTAAAGTCCACGTTGCAGTAACCAACTTCTTTGGAAATTCCTTACCATCTAATTTTTTAATTAACCCTGAGTGCCTTTCTATTTGATACATCTTATCAGTATTGTTTGTTTTGGTTACAGTAAGCGTATCATCTGTTTTGCCAAATTCATGTTCGTAGGAAGCAGTGTAAACCCCACTTAAATCATCTTTAGGCTGATAACTGTTGCAGGCGGCAATAATAAATAACATACAAATGATTGTGTACTTCATAAAAATTTTATTTAGATGTTAATGATGCAATTCCTTTTTCAATACTGCCAAATTTTAATGCAGCAGCCTGCACTTTTACTTTCTCTTTTTCCTCCGTTGTATAAGCAAGGTATTCTTCCGGTGACACTTCAGTTCTATAGACTTTACTAAAAACGCCACCGAGAGAAATAAATACTTCTTTATACTTTTTAGTTGGGTCATTAGCTTTGTTGATGCTTAATACTAATGCCTTTTCTTTATCTGTCAATCCTAATAATTCCTGAATCAAATCAAACTTGTTCTGGTATTTACTTTGGTCTAATAATATTTTGCAATCGCTGTTGTTGATGATGGCTTGCTTTACCACCGGCGAACTGATAATATCTTCCACTTCCTGCGTTACCACAATGGCCTCACCAAAAAACTTTCTTACTGTTTTAAACAAATACTTGATGTATTCTGCCATACCTTCTTTTGCAATAGCTTTCCAGGCTTCTTCAATCAGTATCATTTTTCGTATGCCTTTCAATTTCCTCATCTTACTGATGAATACTTCCATGATGATGATGGTTACCACCGGGAATAATATCGGGTGGTCCTTAATATTATCCAATTCAAAAACAATAAACCGCTGTTGTAACAAATCAAGATTTTCGCTTGCGTTCAACAGGTAATCAAATTCTCCACCCTTGTAATATGGCCTCAGCACATACAAAAAATTGGAAACATCAAAATCTTTGTCTTTTACATTATCTCCTTTTAAAATCGTTACAAATTCATCTTTCAGAAATTCATAGAAAGTATCAAAGCATGGAAATAACTTTTCTGCCTTTGTAACTTTATCAAAATACAATTGCAGGGCATTTGAAAGGGCAACATATTCGCTGCGGTTATAGGTGTCATTGTCTTTCTTCCAAAGGGCGAGCAAAAGGGTTTTTATGCTTTCCTTCTTTTCAGTGTCTAAATTGTCACCTTTGCCAATATAAAATGGGTTGAACTTTATTGGTCTGGTTTCGGAGTAATACCAAATATAAATATTAAATAGTCCAATTTAAGCCAGAGAAAACATATTCAAATCCACAAATACTTTTGATCTTAGGTGTTGTTAAATCTTCTATAGCAATTTTAATAAAATCGCTCACTTCCTCTAATGAATGATGAACTTTATTGGTAAATTTTCTTTTTAAAATTGCCCAGACATTTTCGGCAGGATTAAGCTCAGGACTATAAGGGGGCAAAAAGATTAGTGCAATATTTTCTGGCATTATTAAGGATTTTACTTTATGGAAAGCTCCATTATCCAAAACCATTATTTTAAACTCTGCCGGATTTTGCAATGAGAGTTCATCCAAAAATATTTGAAAAGTATCACCATTACAACCAGGCATCTCTAGGAGGAATTTGTCACCATTGATTGGTGAAAAAGCACCAAATAGATAGACAGTTTTAAAAATTTGATGGAAAGGGCAAATTGGCTTTATTCCTTTTGCCGTTAATGCTTTACCGTTTCTGGTGAATAAACCAAACCTGCTTTCATCCTGGAAGTATAAGTTTACGGTTGTGTATTTTACATCTGATTGTAAAATTATTTCCTGACACTTTTGACTAAAGTTTTTTTAAAAGTGTCAACAAGTGCTTCGTCCTTTTTTACATGGCTTTTTCTGGCAACTTTTATTTTACTCCCAAAAAGGCGCTGAGTATATTTTACCAAAGTAATATATTTCATGTCCATAGAGAACTCTTTATTCACCCATTCTAAAAGTTCAGTGTATCCTCTAATCCCGTTCTTTGGATCGTTTAGTTTCTTTTCCAGCTGTTGGTGTACTTCTTTGGGAACTACACTTTTCTTAAATCCGCCAACTCGCCCATGGCTTAATAATGGCGTAATGCCTTCCTTATTATATTGATTACGCCACTTTACAATACTGTTATGGTTTATTCCCGTGATTTCTGACAAGGCTCTTTTCGAAATCCCGGTTTTCTCATTCTTTTTAATCTCTATTAACATTATTAAACGTTTACCAACCAACTCACCATGTTTTCGCTGAAGGCTACGAAGTTCATTGATTGTCTCTTTAACTGTAATCTGAAAAGGATTTGCCATTGTTTTATATTTATATTGTAGTCCAAAGTTAAAACAAAAAAATCCAATATCCAAATATTGGACTACTTATTATTTATAATTGGTATAAGTAAAATAGTAGCCACCTACCATATCGCACAAACCTTTATAAGAATGGCCTACATCAACAAGTACAATATGTGTGCCTTTTTCGTAGTAAGATCGAACCATGTGATTGGTAAAAAAAGATTTTCCGCTACCTGATGGCCCCAGGATGAATTTATTGCGGTTGGTACAGATGCCTTTATCCATTGGTTCATCTGAAATATCCACATGAACAGGTTTGCCGGTAAGCCTGTCCCCAAGGCGAATGCCTATTGGACTTACGGAGGAACGATAGTTGGTTTCCAGATTGAAAAAGCAGCAAGCCTGCGGTGAGAAAGTATCGAACGTATCATTCATGGGGAAGTCAGCCGCATTGCCCGGAATGCCTGCCCAAAATATTTGTGCGGCGCCTTCGGTTTCCTGCTTTGGTGTAGCATCCATTTGGGTTAGCGCAGATGAACAAAGATTTCTCACCTCTTTTATTTCTTCTTTATTATCTGTCCAGGCCAGTAAATTAAAATGGGCTTTCACTGGCAGTCTTTGTTCTCCAATAGCTTCATTTAAAAAATTATCGGTTGATTCTTTTGCAATGGAATTTTCCCGACTGTAGGCGGATAGGGATTGTAATCGTAGCCTTTTGCTTTCTAATTTTTGAATAGTCTTTTGTACATCTTCAATAAAAACATACTGGCTGTAAATATGATTGCAGGAAAGTAACTGCCCGATGGGTGATGCAAAGCCAACGCTGAATTTTGTTTTGTCTGTTGAATATTTATCGTAGTTAATCCGGGAGCCACAAAGTGGCGGAACAAATTCTGCATCAGCCATTGTAAATAACTGGCAATACTTTTCGCCAATTTTAAAATCGTCTTTAAATTCAATATCCCTTATTGTTACTCCGTCACTCTGCAGGTTCAGATATTGGATTATTAAATTCACCAATTGCTCATCCTTTAGCCGCTTCAAAGAAATAAATCCACTATCAGATAATATCTTTTCAAACTGACCAACATGGTTCATAAAATCATGATAGTGTTTTGGCCGTAATGTTTCTTCCGGTACAATTGATTTTTTTAATAGACTTGAGAATACAGAAGATGAAGTTTTTCTGTTAGCAGGTTTCTTTGTCAGCATGATGTAACACTCATGATTAAGATATGCCCGTTCATTAAAAAACCGTTCGCTGCTTCTGCTCAAAAAACTGTTATCCTCTTTTGCAAAATCTGCTTTGTATTTTGTTTCGGTAAACCAATCCTGTTTGTATAACACGGCATTTACCGGCAGCACTTTTATGGCCTTAATCCATGCATGATGAAACGCTTCATAGTCATCATTACTCATGGTGAATAGTTCCGGCAATTTAACTTTAAAAGCAATCGTTACATCTCCCATTTTAGAAAGGATTGCATCATGCTCAACACCATACACCGGCAATATATCACTCAGGTTACTCATTTTAGTAATTGCTTTTTTAACCGGATAATGGAATAACTCTTTATCACTTTGGGAACAGCTTTCCTGGCTATCTTTTTCATCAACCCATGTTCCCCATAAGTGCGGCTCATTTTATAGACATACATGAATAAGCCACTGCCCCCTGAAACAATTAAAGCCAGGCACAAAAAGATATTTACCCCGATGATGTAGATGACTGCAAATATTATCAGCAGGCCAACAAGGCCACCGCCCAAGTACCAGATGTATTGTGCCTTTAGTCCCTTAAATTCAATTGGCTTGTTGATGCCCTTGTTGATTTGATATACACTGTTGCTCATATTCACTCTTCACTTATGATAGATATAAAGTGCTGCAAAAAGTTTTCCAATGTTTATTTGGAGAAGGGTAAACGGGGTAGGACAACCCTGCTGAGAGGGTTAAGAATCAATCGTATGGACTTAAAATTATTTCAATGACAGCATCATATAATTCCACCCACGTTATTCACTTAATTGTTGTAAGTCAATGTATATTTGAATAAAGGGATACGTCAATCGGCGATTGAACGTCACCCTATTTTGACACTTCCGAACAATTCAAACATTGCAGGACTTTTGCCGAAGCTGCACCACGCTATTTACAGCACATTTGCAAAGCGCACAAAAAAAATCCCGTCAGTTTTACCTGACAGGACTGCCCCAACGCTTCTTATTTAATTTGATGCAAACAAACCTTTTTCATTTGTTGCTGCTAAATCATTTAACCTTTTAAACAACAATGATTCTGCTCCAGATACATAAGTGTAGTCTGTGTTCTTGCATTCAGTTAAATACCTGCCCCAAAAATCTTTTACTGATAAATATTTCTCTGACGAAATTTGTGCTTGCCCGGTTAGTATAAGAATATGCCATCTTGAAAGGTCAACCTTTCTTAAACTAGCTATCAGCTTTTGTTGGGCTGTAGAATCATAAATCTTATTTTCAATATTTAATTCATGATTGCAATTCAACATGTCCGAGAGAATTAGAGCGATATTTACAGTTGATTTACTTAAAGTATCTTCATACTTACCAAGCAATCTAAATGCACCTAAAACATCCGTTTCCTGATTATCTTTTTTAGTTCTATATACTGGTGATATTTTATTAAGCCCTTCTCCAACAACCCTAACAATTGAATCTTTAAATACATCAAATCTATATTTCTCAAGTGCTAATTTTTGATTTGGCGGGTCAAGATTACTTTGAAAAAAACTTGATTCAGGAATTTTTACCGTTATAAATTCAGTGCTGCCTTTTTCGGTGCTTCCATCTATTGGCAACACTGTTAAGCTGCTGCCGCACGGTAATTCATTTAATAATTGTCTTACTGTTTTTAAATATAATTGCTTTGCTTCGGCATTTGCAGAATTGCTTAAATCAACAAAGCCAACTACATTTAAATTCTTGTTCTTGTTGCAAGATGCAAAAAGAAATAAGCCCACAATTAAGAATATCATGTTAACAGACTGCGGAATTAATGCTATTTTTTTCGGTGCTACTAATCTCGTTTTTGTATGATGCACATCTTTATAATTGTCTACAAGACTATTAATTTCAGCCATTAATTTTCTCCATGATAATGTGATTACCCTAACTTCCTTTGATTCTTCAATGCCGTAAATAAATAGTTCCCTGTTACAACTTGCCACCTTTTGATATTTCCTGTAAGTATTATCATCAATCACAAAATTTTCACGTTCAGATAAAGTCAAAAATTCCGCTTCTTTACTTTTATTATCCTCATCTACAGTGCGCTTTAATATTTTGCGAATGTGCAACATTAAGCTCCATGCTGATTCTAAATTATCTTTAAGACGATGCCAAAAAAGATTATCCAGTTTATTAATCTTATTAACCAACCAGTTTATCCGCCTGCCATTCTTTTCATACTTTCTGTATAAAGAATATCGTATTGAATATTTGTTCTTTTGCAACGAATACCAGCCAAAGAGAAAAATCACAATGAAGGCTAAAACAAATGTCGCAGCCGAAGCATACTTAGAACCAGAAGCTAACTTATTATTTAACTGGCTTAATACATCGTTTGCGCCATTAGCTGGTATAGAAACATTTTCTAAAAAAATATACCGCACCATTGCAACAAATAAAGTAGCTGTAATGCCCGCCACAATATAAATAACAGCAACTGGTAATTTATTATTAACGGTTGATTTGTCTTCGTCCGACAATTCTCCTTTTCTTAAAAGTAATCTGCCTTCAAAATATTTGGAGAGATTTTTAAACCCGGCTTCACAACAAAGTATTATCAACACTGCTATACTTGTTCCTACCAGTAATTGTACCCATACATTAACGTTTGAAGGAAGAATAAATGGTACAATTAGTGAAGCAAAGAAGCTGTCAAAGATTAACAATATGGCAGTAACAACCCACCAACTACTTTTATTTCTTTTTGCCGTTGCAACTTCGTTGGGTTTCATAATAGGTGCTTCATACCTTCTTTCTTTACCCCAAGAATCAATGCCTGTTAAATGCTCGTTGTTTTTTGATACTCTCTTTTCCAATTCCTCTTTGTGCTTCTTCAATTTAATTTCTTTTGAAGTTGAGGACTTTAGAATCTCATCAATGTGGTAAGTCTTTCTTTCAGCTGAAAGAGCTTCCATTATTAATGGTTCATTTTTTCTGCGTTTGATAATTTGTTTACCAAACCATGTGAATTTGTTACGCATTTTTTTTGGTTTTAAATTTTTATAAAATAAACTTTAGCATTAATCATAGGTCTTAGCTTTTGTCAGACTAAGGATAATTTTCATCTGACCCAATCATTTCAAAGAACTTCTGGATACAGAATTAGTAAATATTGAGACGTCTGATTACGAAATGAATACCTTCGAATTCCACTGATAAAATTTGGGATAGAAACTTACAAGTGAGATGTGGTTAAGAAAAAAGAGTGCAGAATCTGCACTCTTTTTTCTTTTAAAATGCAACTTACTTTGATAATACTTTTGGCAGCATTATAAACTTCTACAATTAAAATAAGCGTAATGAATACAGAATCAAATTCACAACAAAGAAAAATGTTAGCGCTAACATTCATCCCTTTAGCCATTGCGATTAATGTAGGTATCGGGGCAATTGTAAAAGCGTTGAATCTGCCTTTGTATGTTGATAGTATAGGAACAATTTTAGCTACGCTGCTATTAGGTTGGCGAATGGGTGCAGTAGTTGGCGTACTTGGTTTTGTAATCACCTCTATTTTTATTAATCCATTCGCAATTTATTTTGTCGGAACGCAAATTGTAATTGCAATTTATACTCGCATAGTTGGTAAAAGAGGTTGGTTCAAAAACGTTTTTAAAACAATTGTTTCAGGTTTGGGGTTAGGAATTATTGCAGCAATTGTTTCAGCACCTGTTATCATTTTAGTTTTTCAAGGAGCCACAGGTAACGGAGCAGCCTTACTCACTTCCTTCTTCGCAAAAATGGGCAATCAAATTATCAACTCTGTTTTTCTTTCAGGGTTTTCAATTGAACCAATTGACAAAGGCTTACAATGCTTTTTGGCGTTCTTTATTTTGAAGAGCATTCCAAAAAATCTTTTACTGAATTTCCGTTCTGGAAGTTTGAAAGAAAACAACTTCATTGACTAATGGAAACAAATAAACTTTCCATACATCCATACATTCGCCTAATTTTTTTAATAGCCGGTATCGCTGGTACAATCTTGATTAATGAATTCGCTTGGCTTTTACTTTTTTATACAATTCTAATTTTACCCCTATTTATTTTCAGTGGGCAAATTAGGAAACACATTAACCTTATGTTGTTCGGTATGTTGCCGATATTTCTTTCATTTATTTTACTCTACATTATTGTGCTAAAGGGAAGTAATGGTAATTGGCATTTTATTAATCTTAAAATGCTGAAACTTATTTTAGTCACTTCCATAATTCAAATTGCACTTACAATTCCTTCCGAAAATTTGATTTATACATTTAAAAAATGGGGTTTCAAAGGAGAATCATTGATTACTATTTTAGGAGCTTTCACAGTTTGGGCAGATGTGAATTATCGTGCTGGTAAAATTATCACAGCAAGGTTTTCAAGAGGATTCATTGGCAAAAGAACAATCATTAATAAGGCAAAGCAATTCCCATTTGTCTTAGTGCCGTTGGTAATCGGCATTTTGAGAACCTCGACTGAAAGAGCAGAATCCTGGGAACAAAAAAATATTTTATACTTGGTTGATAAGGCAAAACCCGAAAAATTAAACTATCAACTTTTCTTGAATATACTTTTACTTTTTGTCTCACTTTGCTGGTTATTGTTGGGTATTATTTACAAAATAAATATTTCGTGATGGCAGAAAAAATATATGACCAGTTTCTTATTCCTGTTACTGGAAATAATTTTTCAGGAAGAAGTAATTATCTGAAATCGTTGACTGGAAACAACGCAGAAAATATTAATACACCTAAACTTATTTACATAGGCGAACAACCCAGCAATTATATTTCGGGAATTTTTCCGACTGTAAAAAATGAAATTGATTTACATTCCATCAGTAAGTTTGACAATGCGGTTTTATATTCCGTAAAAAAACTTTTTACAAAATATGACTTTGAAAAACACTTTCATAAAAACCCTTTCACATTGAGCGGTGGAGAACAGACGATACTTGTGATTTTGTGTAACTTACTTTTATATCCGGAAAAACTTGCGATTGACACAACCATTGAGCAACTTAGTGAAGAATGGCGATTGCCTTTATTTGATGCAATTCAAAAGGGCTGGTTCTTTAATACTAAAATCTATTTAGCAGATAATCGTTTAACAGAATATCAGTTAAATAATTTATCAATAACAACAAATAACACTGAGCTATCTTCATATAATTATATATTTCAATCACCATCTCTCAAAAGACGGTTACAAGCGGAAGCCGTTGCTCCAAGTATTGAGTTTGAAGATTTATCCTTTTCATATGATAAGAGGCAAATAGTTTTAGATAAAATAAAGTTTCGTTTAGAACCTCATACTATTTACAGCCTTACCGGAAGTAACGGTTCAGGGAAGACCACTTTAGCAAAAATCCTTATTGGAATTTTAAAGCTAAAAAAAGGCAGGATAAAAGTAAAAGACAAAGCATATGAACCTTTTAAATATCCGGGGAAGCTTGTGGGTTATTCCTTTCAGAATCCTGACGAACAATTTTTTTCATCAACAGTTGAAAAAGAAGTTTTGATTCCCTTAAAAAAAGAAACTGCTGACTATACGGAAAGGCGTGAAATATTCCTTGAAATGTTTGGATTGCAAAATGTGAGGGAATGCCATCCGGCTGAATTGCCTTTTGTGATGCGTAAGCGTATTTCTTTAGCGGCTACGCTTGCAATTGAAAGACCTTGGTACATTTTTGATGAACCGACTTTAGGACAAGATGATTCATTCGTAGAGTTTTTTATTGCATTACTGAATGACTTAACAAAAGAGGGAAAAGGAATAATAGTTATCAGTCATTCAAAATCGTTTACAGAAAAACTAAAGGGTAAAAACCTAAATTTGAAAGCTGGAAAAATTAATAATTACAATCAATAGGGCAATATGTTTTCACATGAATCTAAAATTGTCATCAAGAAGATTGCTTTACAAAAGTACTTAACCACTTTAAAGACGATTAACTCTGATTTTCATACCGAGTTTTTAAAAGTATTTAACCGTACAATGGACAATCTTAAATACGCATACATAATTGATTTTCCTTATGGCTATCCTATAATCAAAGACGGCAAAATGTATCTATTAGAGAAAACTAATAAAAGCGAAGATGCACATAAAGATGAAGTAGAATTTGCCGATGAATTTAACAAGCCCAAAAACACTTCAAACTTATGGGACACTTTTGTAACAGATTGCAAAAGAAATTCCGACCACCCCTTGGCAATGGTTCTTTCAAATAGTGTTGAAGTATTTACAGAACAAGAATCGGGTGCTTTCACAAAAGCAAAATCATCCACAAACTACCGATTGCCTTTAAACCAAATAACAACAGGCGGTTTATTTGGAGTTTGGGGAACATTAGATTTAATACTTAATTCATCAGGGCAAAAGCGGGCAGATTGGTATGCCAGTGCAGGTAAATCTTGCTTTCAATTTTTATTTCCCAAACCAACTACAAATAAATCAAATGCTTTTTACCGGACATCTTTTTCAGAAATATTTGGAATTCATTCAGAGAATCTATCTGACGCTATCCATTCAGTTATTAATAAAATAAATTCAGAAAAATCTAAAACCAAAATCATGATTTTTCCTGAACACTATTTTGTTGTAGCAAAAAATAATACTGAAAAGTGCCGCATTGAAAAAATAAAATTGCAGAACTATTTATTTGGGTATGGTTGGAAGCAATTCAAAAAACATCGTGACTTATTATGGGAAAACAAAGAGTTAATGCAAAGCTTAGGTATTAGGCACAATGATTTTAATTTTCAAATCCTAACACACTTGATTGATGTTTTAAACGGTAAAGATTATGTACTAAAATTAGTTGACTCTAAAGACCCAATCCTTTATGAAGCGTTTAAATATTTATGTAATGAAATGAATTTAAAAACTCCAAGTTTAAAAAAAGAAAAAAAACTTTTTGCAAACTTACTTGCGTATAATACTCCTTTCTTTTTTCATTATTCTACCATTTTAGATTGTGAACCGCAATGGGCAATTATTCCATACTACGCACCTGCAATAAATACTCATATTCCTAAGCAAAAGCGAGCCGAAGAATTCACTACTGTTTATATGCAAAATATACATTTAAAAATTGAAGAGGTTAAGAAATTGCTGGATAAACACAAAGGGAAAAAAGTTGAGATTTCTCATATTAAATCTCAAAATGAATTTGAAAAAGAGTTTTGCAGAGATTACTTATTTGCAGCAGTAGGGAAGTCCAAGAATGTAAATAAAACTCTTTTAGATTTATTTGGAAGCGATTTTAAAGACATAAAAACAAAAATCCACTTACAGGAAAATAAGGATACTCTTTTATTCAATTCATTTATTTTATTAAAAATATCGTAGAGTATGTTATTTCCAAGGCTTCCCGTGTTAAATGATTTGATGCAGGTTTTAAAACCACTCAAAACTAATATTAGTGAGTATTATTTAATATCGGTTCAGCATCTTCTTGAAACTACAGGTTCGATGTTTGAAGCGTTTATAAAAATTGGGTTCATTCCGCAGAATATTTTTCTAACCGGCAAAATCTATTCAACACATTTATCAACACAAGAAAAGTTAAAGCGTTTAGGCATTAATGTACTGGATGCAAGTATTCCAACAGAGTTGGGGATATATACGGAAAGTTTAGACAAAGATGTTTGCAGAATGTGGCAACTCCTTTCAAAGCAACTCAAACCGAAAAGCAAAATCATAATTTTAGATGACGGTGGTTACACTTTAAAAAATGTTCCAGATTTTATTTTCGAAAATCATTCTGTTTTTGGAATTGAACAAACTACTTCTGGAATCAGAATGCAAAGTGCATTTGGAAAATTCCCTGTAATTCATTTGGCAGCATCAGCAGCTAAAGTAATTATTGAACCACCAATCGTAAGCGAAGCTGTGAAAATTCAGTTAGGGAAAATCATTGAAGAACTTACACCGGAAAAGATTGGCATTATTGGTTATGGAAATATTGGAAAAGCAATTGCCAAAGATTTTAAAGACAAATACAGCATACTTGTTTACGACATCAAAAACGAATTGAAAGATGATTTGATTGAAGGAGTTAGTTATTGCAGTTTATTAAATGAAATATACAATCAATCAAATGTAATCATTGGTGCAACCGGACAAGACATTTCAGATTTAATTTGGCTGACAAATTCCACAGGCGATAAAACACTTATCAGCGTTTCATCAGGCGACATTGAGTTTAACAACTTGCTTCGGCAATGCAAACCCTATTTGACAGAGGAATTAAAAAGCCCTTTACAAATTCTAAATTTAAAAACAGCACAAGGTCATTCACTTAAAATACTTCGTGGTGGTATGGTAGCAAATTTTACTGGCACTCCCGATTCCAGTCCGGGACATATCATTCAAGTAACAAGAGGACTTTTATTTTCAGCAGTCATTCAAATACTTCGGGACAGTGAAAAGCTTAAATTGACTTCGGGTGCAATAATGCTTGACCCTATATTTCAAAAAGAAGTTGTTGCACTTTGGTTTCAAAACCAACCTCAACGACAAAGTGATTATTCAAAAGAAATATTGAATAGATATAAAAGCATTGAATGGATAGCAGAACATTCAGCAGGTTCATTAATTTATTGAATGAAAAGCCAACCCACCAAGTCAAGCACATTTGCAGGCACACTAAGCCGACACACAAAAGCCAACCTGCAAAAGAGCCTGCCTTGTCCCGACGCTTCCTGGGACACACCCTGCTTTGTTGGATACAGGCTTTCAATTCAAAACACCATGAGGAAGGGCGAACGTACACAATATGAACTATGTAAAAAAACAGTAATAAAAACGATATTCTCTATTTCATTCAAATTTAAACCCTTATCCCTTTTACTTTCTTACCAACAATTTCTTTCTTGGGTAATAAGGATTTTTCCATTTTAACCACAGGGGTTTCTTTTGTTTCCTCTTTGGTCTTATCATCGCCAGCTTCATGTTTCATCTGATTCTTTTGGATGTTGATAGAAATTTCTCTTTCTAATTTTGAAACATCGGATTTTAGCTGAGCCAGTTCCTGCTCTTTTTCAAATGGCTTTAAAACAATCTGCTGGAGCATAGGAATATTCTGTTCTAACTCTTGCAGACTCTTTTGATATTTTTCCTTTAAAGCATCCACCCTGTCAATAGCATTGAGAAAATACCTGCCCGCAATTTTTGGATTATCAATATTGATATGTCCCTGGTTCCATTGATATTTTATACCGCTTTCTTTGCTCTCTGCATAAAATATATTTCTGTACTGATATTCAAACATACTCTTACTATCAAGGGTTTCCCGTTGCCTTCTACTAAACAAATAAAAATCATAGAGGCTGCCCATTTTCATAGTACCGCTTTCTTCAGCCCCCGGCTTCCATCTTGCAGAAAGATACTTCCCGATTATATCGGAATCTGCGAAACGGACACCATTTCTTAAAAATAATTTGCCTAAACGAGGCTTAATCTTCTACTTTCCGTTTATATAGTCCACCATCGTCATCTTATTATACTTGTTCCTATATTCAATAGGCGTAAGCCCAGTCATCTTCTTAAATAAATCCCTGAATGCTTTGGTATCGGTATAACCCACATCATACATCACTTCACTAATATTTTTTCGGCTGGTTTCAAATTGCCTTTTGGCCGCTTCAATCTTTATACGTTGAATATATTCTAAAACGGAATTGTTAGTAGCTTGTTTAAACCTGCGTTCAAAGCTCCTTCGGCCAATGGCTGAAATTGCTGCCAGTTCATCAATA